>JAQFVJ010000111.1 GCA_029439525.1 Caballeronia sp. BR6202001591004 | reverse complement strand
CATGGACGCAATCTTGTAGGTGCAAGTTCTACCATGAGTTGAACAGAGCGATGATGCGAAGCGCAACTGCGAGAGGGTGACCAAAATCGTGGGAAAGAAGCGTGGAGCGAAACCGCGAACCGATGGACAAGAACCGGATAGAAACCAAAGCCGATCAGGGGGCGAGCGCGCGCTGGGCCTTCCGACGGTGTGACGGGACCGTGGCTGATCCAGCAGGCGCTGCTGCAGGTACTGCAACCGGTTCTGGAGCCCACCTTCAGCGAGCACAACCCGGACGGCGTGAGCTGGACGAGTGGCTGCGTCACCGGCTGCGTGCATCCAGCTCAAACAGTAGAAGCGTGGAACGACGATGTATCGCGAACTGCGCGAGCTGGGCGCGGTGTCGGACGTGGCGCAGCAGGTGGCGACCAACAGCCGCCGCTGGTGATGCAACAGCGGCGCCCAGCCCCTGAACCGGGTGTTCACACCATCGCATGGTTCGATCGGCTGGGTCTGCCCCGTCTCTCATGACCTCAACTTCCTGAACTGCCCGGTGCGGACCCGCATGCCGGGTGGTGTGGCAGGGGCACAATCAGCGTTGACTGTGCCCTATGCCGATTTGGTCGATTTGGTCGGCTTGAAAATGCAATGCCGGGCGCGGACCGCATGCCGCGCGCCTTGATAAATCCCTCGCCGCCCTAAAATAAACTAAAATGAACCGGACGCGCCCGGAAAATCCAGCACCGCAACGGGCGCGTGCGGCAGGCGTTCGCCTGCAGCCTTGATGCCAGACGGGACCCCGCGCCGTGCTCTCCATCGAATTCTCGACTGCGCGATGGCTTTCGAATCATCGGAAGGTATCGAAAGGAATCGAAAACCGCGCGTCTCAAAAGTTTTCACAAGGAACGCACATGGAACAATTTCACGGCACGACCATCGTCTCCGTGCGACGCGGCAACAAAGTCTCGTTGGGCGGCGATGGTCAGGTGACGCTCGGCAACATCGTCATGAAAGGGGGCGCGAAGAAAGTGCGCCGCATTTATGGCGGCAAGGTGCTGGTCGGCTTCGCCGGCGGCACGGCCGACGCGTTCTCGTTGCTCGACCGCTTCGAGGCGAAGCTCGAGAAACATCAAGGCAATCTAACGCGGGCCGCCGTCGAACTCGCCAAGGACTGGCGCACCGACCGCATGCTGCGCCGGCTCGAAGCCATGCTCATCACCGCCGACAAGGACACCACGCTCGTCATCACTGGCAACGGCGACGTGCTCGATCCGGAACACGGCATCGCCGCGATCGGCTCGGGCGGTTCCTATGCGCAGGCTGCCGCGCAAGCGCTCACCGAAAACACCGATCTCTCCCCGCGCGATATCGTCGAAAAGGCGCTCACCATTGCCGGTGATATGTGCATCTATACCAACTACAATCGCGTGATCGAGACGATCGAATAAAGGACTTAGTGATGACCACCATGACTCCCTCCGAGATCGTCTCCGAACTCGACAAACACATCATCGGCCAGGGCCGCGCGAAGAAAGCCGTCGCGGTCGCGCTGCGCAATCGCTGGCGGCGTCAGCAGGTCGGTGAGCCGCTTCGCCAGGAAATCACGCCAAAGAACATTCTGATGATCGGGCCGACCGGCGTCGGCAAGACGGAAATCGCGCGGCGTCTCGCCAAGCTCGCGGATGCGCCGTTCATCAAGATCGAAGCGACCAAGTTCACCGAAGTCGGCTACGTGGGCCGCGACGTGGACAGCATCGTGCGCGATCTGATCGAAATCTCGGTGAAGCAGACGCGAGAATCCGAAATGAAGAAAGTGCGCACCAAGGCCGAGGAGCGCACCGAGGAGCGCATTCTCGACATTCTGCTGCCGACGGCGCGGCCGGTCGGGTTCGGTTCCGCGGAGGTCGCGCAATCGGGCGGCGACAGCGACAACAACGCCACGCGCCAGACCTTCCGCAAGCGGCTGCGCGAAGGCGCGCTCGACGAGAAGGAAATCGAGCTCGACGTCGAAATGCCGCAGACGGGCATGGACATCATGGGGCCGCCGGGCATGGAAGACATGACCGAGCAGATTCGCTCGATGTTCGCGAACATCGGCGGCGGCAAGAAGACGCGCCGCAAGGTCAAGGTGAAGGAAGCGCTCAAGCTGCTGACCGACGAAGAAGCCGGCAAGATGCTCAACGACGAAGAGGTCAAGAGCCGTGCGGTGCAGAACCTCGAGCAGAACGGCATCGTGTTTCTGGACGAGATCGACAAGATCGCGTCGCGCAGCGAAGTCGGCGGCGCCGAAGTGTCGCGCGCGGGCGTGCAACGCGATCTGCTGCCGCTCGTCGAAGGCACCACCATCAACACGAAGTACGGGATGGTCAAGACCGATCACATTCTGTTCATCGCGAGCGGCGCGTTCCATCTCGCCAAGCCGAGCGATCTGATTCCCGAACTGCAAGGCCGCTTTCCGATTCGCGTCGAACTGGATTCGTTGTCCGTGCAAGACTTCGAATCGATTCTCAACTCGACCGATGCGAGCCTTGTGAAGCAATACAAGGCCTTGCTCGCGACCGAAAGCGTGGAGCTGGACTTCGAACCGGAAGGCATTCGCCGGCTCGCGGAGATTGCATATTCGGTGAATGAGAAGACGGAGAACATCGGCGCGCGGCGGCTATATACCGTCATCGAAAAGCTGCTGGAGGAAGTGTCGTTCGCGGCGGGCAACCACGCGGACACGCCGGTGAAGATCGATGCGGGGTATGTGGATCGCGCATTGCGAGATGTGGCGCAGGACGAGGATCTGTCGCGCTACGTGCTGTGATGTGGCTGGCTTAAGAACACACAACCGGGCGCTGCCCGATTTTTTGGCTTAGGCGCCGCCAGGATGTATGGGTAAAAAAAATCCGAAAAGCCCGCCCCCCTAAGTAGCCCGGCTGAATCCATATCAGGGGAAAACAACTCCAATAATACACAGCAGGTTGATGCGATGCAATAGAAATTTTAGTAAAACCCCCTATGGCGGCAAAGTGTCACATCTGTACGTCACTTTTCGTGCGCCCACGTGAAAACACCCCACGACCAGGAGCCATTCGAGGTCTCATCATGAATACCGCTGAAAACCGTCGTATCGAACGTATCGAAGCGCTTTTTTTCCGACGAAAGCCGCTGGCAAGCCGTCGTCGAGCGCGATCAGCACGCGGACGGCGCGTTCTTCTTCGCCGTACGCACGACCGGCGTGTTCTACCGGTCGTGCATCGCAGACGCCGCGTCGTGAGAACGTCGAATTCTTCACGACGACCGATGCCGCCGAGCGTGCGAGCTTCCGTCCTTGCAAGCGCTGCCAGCCGACCAGTCTTGCCGCGCGAACTCGCGATCGTCGAACGCGCCTACGCCGATCCGCAGCAACGCATGACGCTCGCGCAACTCGGCGATGCCTCCACGTCAGCCCGTTCCATCTGCAACGGCTCTTCACGCGGATCGTCGGCATTTCGCCACCACGTCAGTATCAGGCGGCGCAGCGCGCGGGCGTGCTCCGCGATGCGCTTCAACACGGCCGCGATGTGACGCGTGCCACGCACGATGCCGGCTTCGGCTCGCCGTCCCGCATGTACAATGCCGCGCCCGCCGAACTCGGGATGACGCCGTCCGCGGGCGCGAGCCTGACGGTGCGCTACACGACCGCCGAGACGCCGCTCGGCTACGTGCTCGTCGCGGCAACCGACAAGGGCGTCTGCAAGATCACCTTCGGCGACGATGAGCATGCGCTCGTCGAGCAGCTCGGCGTGGATTTCGCGCAAGCCGAACGCATCGAAGACAACGCGGGCATGAAGCCGTTCGTCGCACAGGTTCGCGCGTATTTGCAGGGCACTCGCGAGCGCGTCGATCTGCCGCTCGACATCGGCGCGACCGCGTTTCAGCGCCGCGTGTGGGATGCGCTGAGCCGGATTCCGTACGGGCAGACGCGCAGTTATTCCGACATCGCGGAGTCGCTCGGATCACCGCGAGCAGTTCGCGCCGTCGCGAACGCGTGCGGGCAGAATCCGGTCGCGCTGGCGATTCCGTGCCACCGCGTGATCGGCAAGGACAGCGCGATCGCTGGCTATCGCTGGGGACTGCATCGCAAGGAAGCACTGCTCGAAACAGAGCGTTCGGGCAACGAAGCGAACAAGGTCGCGTGAAGCCTTTGCTTAAACGTGTCACGCCAACAGTAGAACAATCGTAGTCGAACGAAGCGTTCGCCATCCGAAAGACGCGCGAACGCTTATCGCGTCCGCGCAACTTGCACAATTCCGCCGCGCGAGAAGCCGCGAAAATCTCCTGAAAAACCCGCAATCCCTTACCCGGCTTGGGTCCAAGCACGTCCATTACCGAGATGTTAAAGTGCCCGCTACCCTAAAAATACGTATAGCGCGTGCGCTCGCGTGCTTCGCTCCACCCGTCAATGTCAAACCAGAATTCCGTTCATCCCAAAGCCGGTGCGTTCCAACGCAGACTGGCCGCGCTCGCCTCCGGTCCGCATGCGGACGCGTTGCGTCAAGGCTTGCGCGGCATCGAGAAGGAAAGCCTGCGCGTCACGCCTGAAGGCGCCCTCGCGATGACGCCGCATCCGCGCGCGTTGGGGTCGGCGCTCACGCATCCGTACATCACGACGGATTATTCGGAAGCGCTGGTCGAACTCATCACGCCCGCCGAGGCCGATGTCGCCATCACGCTGGAACGGCTCGACGCGCTGCATCGCTTCGCCTATGCGCATATGGGCGACGAATTGCTGTGGAACGATTCGATGCCGAACGCGCTGCCTCCGGAGGACGAGATTCCGCTCGGGGAATACGGCACGTCGAATATCGGCAAGCTCAAGCATGTGTACCGGCGCGGGCTCGCGCTGCGTTATGGCCGCACGATGCAGTGCATCGCGGGCATCCACTACAACTACTCGCTGCACGAAGACGTGTGGCGCACGTGGCAAGCGCTCGATCCGTCGAGCACGCTGTCGGCGAAGGACTTTCAGTCGGAGCGCTATTTCGCGCTGATCCGCAATTTCCGCCGCACGAACTGGCTCCTGATGTATCTGTTCGGCGCATCGCCCGCGCTGGACCGGCGTTTTGTCGAAGGCAAGGCGCACGCGCCCGAAGCCTTCGATGCCGACACCTTCTATCTGCCGCATGCGACCAGCCTGCGCATGAGTGATCTCGGCTACACCAACAATCCCGCGCAGTCCGACCTGCTGCCGAACTACGACGATCTCGGCGCGTATTGCGAGGTGCTGTCGCGCGCGGTGGGCCAGCCATACGGTCCGTATGAAGCCATTGGCACGCGCCACGACGGCGAGTGGATTCAGATCAACACCAACGTCCTGCAGATCGAAAACGAGTTCTACTTGACGATCCGTCCGAAGCGCGTAACGAACTCGGGCGAACGTCCGCTACATGCGCTGTCGCAACGCGGCGTGCAGTACATCGAGGTGCGTTGCCTCGATATCGATCCGTTCGAACCGACGGGCATCGCGCTCGAAACCGCGCGCTTTCTGGATGCCTATCTGCTGTATTGCGCGCTCGAAGACAGCCCGCTTTTGCCGCACGATGCGAGCGTCGAAGCGAACGGCAACTTCAGCAGGATCGCGAAGGAAGGCCGCAAGCCGGGACTTACGTTGAATCGCGACGGCCAAACCATCGCGCTTAAGGATTGGGCGGAAGAACTGTTCGATGCCATCGCGCCCGTCGCCGCCACGCTCGACGCGCTGAATGGCAGCGATGACCATACGCGCGCACTCGCGGCATTGCGGCCGCGCATCGCGGATGCGTCGCTGACGCCGTCGGCGCGCGTGCTGCGAATCATGCGCGACAACGGCCAGTCGTTCGACGAGTTCGCGCTCGTGCTGAGCCGCCAGCATGCGGACGATTTCCGCAAACGTCCCCTGTCCGCCGACGAAGAACGCAAGATGGAGGCGTTTGCCGCGAAATCGCTCAAAGATCAGGCCGCCATCGAACGAAGCGACACCGAGTCGTTCGATGCTTACGTCGCCGCGTATCAGGTCTACAAGCCGGAACGCGAAGGCGTCTAAACGTCTGGCGCGACTGTCACATCGTTCGGGCAGAATTTTCCGCATCCGCGCTACCGCGCGCCAGCAATGCTTACCCGGTTTTGCAACAGACCGAAACGCGCGGAAACATCACCCGACTCACTTTGCCAAAAATCGATTTAACTATCCACGAATTATTCCGGGGAAACGATGGGAATCAGATAATTAGGCGTAGCCGCACCCGCCTTTCCGCTCGCCTTTCTCTTCGGCTGCGCCTCGGCAGGATCAAGTCAGCAGCACCGTGATGGAACAGGCCACCGCCCTGCTCACCTACTGAGCAAGGCCGAATGCGACGCCTGATGGGCACGCGCGCAGGTCTGGGTGACCAATCATTCCGAGTACCGCATCCAGACGATCACCAACTCGGTGATCCAGACAGCCGGTCCGTCCAGCGGCAAGCGCGCACTCGCGTATCAGATCACCTTGACGCCGACCAACGAAGCTACCGCGACGATCGGTTTCGCCGCGCATTGCGACAGCCCGCTCGGCTGCGACCCGAACCCGTGGCAAGCGGGCGCCGACTTCAAGCAGTTCGTGGGCAACGGCCCGCCGGCTTCGCGCTACACGACACCGCAAGCCACCGCGCCCAGCGCCGTGCAGGTCAACCCGATTCCGCAGCCGGTTCCGCTCAATCTTGAAAACCAGCCGGGTCAGTCGAACCAGCCGCTCACGCCGCAATAACGTTCCGCATCAATGCCCCGTGGTTGCTGACGCGCCCTTCTTCGGGCGCGTCGCGGCGAGCGCCAGAAACGCGAAGCACGAGATGCGGAAGAAATCGTTGGTCAACATCATGTACGCCTGGGCCGACATCACGCGATCCAGTTGCACCGTCAGCGTCTGACCCGACAAGCCCAGTCCCGACAGCAGATCCGAGTACGCCGATGTCGCCGGCGCGTACGCCGTCACGGATTCCGTGAGCACCGCGTGATGTCGGATCATGTCGTTCTCCCAGAACGTCGTGCTGACCGCCGTGCCGATCGCGCCCGACAAGGTCCGCAGAAAATTCGACAAGCCCGCCGCGCCCGCGAGCCGTTCATCCGCAGGCTCGATAGCGTGATAGTCGTCATCGGCACAAAGAAGCACGCCACGCCGATACCCTGAATCAGCCGCGGGTAGATGATGCTGTGAAACGACGTGTCGAGCGTGAAAGTCGAGTTCCAGTACGACACGCCCGCGAACACGAAGAACGCCACGCTGGCGACCACGCGCAGGTTCATCCGGTGCATGTTCTGGCCGATCATCGGCGAGAACACGAACGCGAGAAAACCAACCGGCGCAGTCGCAAATCCCGCGAGCCACGGCGTATAGCCGAACACCGTTTGCAGCCAAAGCGGCAACACCACGACCGAACCGAAGAACGCGAGAAAGCCGAGCGACGTGATGAGCACGCCCATCACGAAGTTGCGGTCACGGAACAGCGACAGGTCGATCACCGGTTCCTTCTCGGTCAGCTCCCACGCGAACATGAACGCGAGCGACACCGCCGCGACGATCGTCAGCGTCACGATGAAGTTCGAGCTGAATCAGTCGCGGTCCTTGCCGAGGTCGAGCATCATCTGCAGGCTTGCGACGCCGATCACGAGCAGACTCAAGCCCACGGCGTCGATGCGCTGCTGCGTCGTCTTCGTTTCGTGTCCGCAGCAGAAAGAACGCGATCGCCACCGAGAAAATGCCGATCGGCACGTGGATACAGAAGATCCACGGCCAGGTGAAGTTGTCGGTGATATATAGCCGCCCATCACCGGGCCGAAGATCGGCGCGAGATCACCGTCATCGCCCAGAGTCCGAGCGCGAGGCCCTGTTTTTCCGGCGGATAGCTACGCATGAGGATGGTCTGCGACAACGGCACCATCGGACCAGACACGAGACCCTTGCAGCAACCGGAACGCAATTCAGCGATCCGAAGTTGTGCGCGAACCCGCACAGCGCCGATACCACCGAAAACAGCAGCACGGAAACCATGAACACCTTCACTTTGCCGACACGGCGCGCGCGCCAGCCCGTCAACGGCACCGTGATCGCGGACGCGACCGGATACGACGAAATGCCCCACGTGCCTTCGCTGGTCGCGACGCCCAGGCTGCCAGAAATGGTCAGCACCGCGACGTTAGCGATGGACGTGTCGAGCACTTCCATGAACGTACCGAGCGCGAGGGCCATCGTGAGCAGCGCGCCGATGCCGCCGATCAGCCGCATCAGCGCGGGCGGAGGTTCGGGGCCGTGGATGCGGTCATCGTCATGGGCTTTTTTGTGTGTCTCGGCATTCTCTGCCGAGGCAGTAATATTTTAGAGCGTTCTTTCTCGTGGTTATTACGACGGCAGCGATGCGTTATTCGTCGTGCTCCTCGCGTTCGTCATGACCGCACGCGCCGCATCCGGCCGACGGCGAATTGCCGATGATCCGCGCCAGCATGCCGGTCAGCAGATCCAGTTCGCCGCACAAAAAACCGCGCAACTGCTCGTTCAGCACCGTCGCGCCGATCGCCGGCAGACGCGCGGCGGCATCGCGCCCGCGCTCCGTCAGACTCAATTAATTCGACGATGCGGCAGTCCGCATCGCTGCGCGCCCGGCTCAGAAAACCCTTCTTCTCGAGCCAGTCGAACATGCGGGTCATGGAGCCGCCTATCATACGATATTTCACGCGATAACTCGAGCGGTACGCGCGCGCCCAGACGCCATGCACAGAATCACGCCAATCCAATAATCTGTTGCGACGTCAGATCGAGCAGCCTGAGCGCTTCATCCCCGTATGCGCGACCAGCACGTTTCTCGCCTTCGACAAGTAATAGCCGAGGCTCGTGTCGAGCAAAATGGTGACCGGATCATAAAGCGGTTCGCTGTCCATACATGCTCGCCGCGCACGTGATCCGTGATTTAAGCGCGTCCCTCATACGCAACAGTCTTAAAAAAGCAGCCACCAGTATATTGAAAAGTAGTTGCATAGTCAACATTATTCTTGGTACCGAGTTATGCGCTGAGTGCGCCGCCCGAGACGATGTTCTGATCGCCAGCCGCATCGCAAAACGATGCCCGAGAGACCCATCATGACCCGCTTCGCCCACACTGCTCGCCGACGTTTCGGCCAAGTCAGCAGTTCGATCACCAACGCCTCCCATCACTTCGTCCCGCCAAAGCTGAGTTCGTGGAAGCTCGCGTTGTATCTGATCGTGTTCCTGCTGCCGGGCGGTTCGTTCGCGGTCCTCGGCATGGGCTGGTTCGAGAATCGGCATAAGCGACGCACGGCGGCGTCCAAATCGGCGGTGGCGACGAAACCAAGCCATCGGCGGCCCGCGCTGCTCCCTGCTCCAGCGGCGGCGGCATCTGAGACGTCGCGCGATGCCATCCACGGCACGGCGTAACGTGCCGTAA
>JAQFVJ010000110.1 GCA_029439525.1 Caballeronia sp. BR6202001591004 | reverse complement strand
CGCGAGCACAACAAAAATCCGAAGCCGATCAAGTGGAAGTATGACGATCCTTCGCCTCGGATCCACCCGGTGCCAAATCAATCACGCAGTCGACTAGTTGGCAGCAGGGGAAACGTTGAGCTCAATTCTGGGGCCTTCGTCTATCGCGCGGACGACTGGATCCGCTGCGCGCAGAGCCTGCCATTGCGCGTCAGGATAGACGTTCACATGAATATCCCCTCCGAGCTTGCGCCCGGCTTCATCCAACATACGCGTTGCCTTTCCCAGCCGGACGTCGCCGATGATCATCACGTCGATATCGCTGTCGGGTCTGTCGGTCGCATTCGCGATCGAGCCGAAGATGAACGCGCGCTCGATCTCGCCGCCAAGTGCCTGCAGCGCCACCTCAATCGGCTCTCGTATCCCGAAGCTTTTGATAGCGATCTGACGCAACTCCGGAAACAACGGATGCTCGGTATTCACCGCATAGCGTGTGCTTCGGTGAGCAAGATCGAATCGAAGAACCTTCGAATCGATTAGAAGCTTGACGAACGCCTGCGTCGAACTACGCTCCCCTTCGGCCAATTCGAAGATGTCGCTAATGGCAAAGCTCCAGGCCAAGTTCAGCAGGAACGCATTCAAGATGCGTTGCTGCTTCGGCGTAAGTAGAAAGTCGGCGAGCATGGGTACCGAATTCCGGTACGAATGTACCGGAATTCGGTACCCAACAAACAAGAAGGCCGCTTTAAGTTCAAGCGGCCTTCGACATCACAAATTTCAACCTCCGATTGCGCTCACGGATGATTAGACTCCCGCCTTCCCCGCCCCCGACCGCAGTTTCTCCAGCCAGAACACGCCGATGATCGTCTTCACATCGCTGATGCTGCCGTCCTTCACCCAGTTCATCAGTTGCTCTTCATCGGCGATGAACGTCTCGAGAAACTCGCCTTCATCCAGCTTCGCGTCGCCGGCCGTGAGTCCGCACGCAAGATACAGGTCGATGAACTCTGTCGAGTACGAAATCACCGGATGGATGCGCGTCAAAAACGTCCACTCGCGCGCCATGTAGCCCGTCTCCTCCTGCAACTCGCGCTTGGCGCACGCCAGTTCGTCTTCATTCGGATCGAGCTTGCCAGCCGGAAACTCCAGCAGCACGCATCCCACCGGATAGCGAAACTGCCGCTCCAGTAACACGCGGCCATCGTCGAACACCGGCAGGATCATCACCGCGCCGGGATGCTCGACGAACTCGCGAGTCGCGTGCTTGCCGTCGGGCAATTCGACGGTATCGCGCTTGAGAGTGAGGAACTTGCCTTCGTGGAGCGTGACGCTTTCGACCTTCTTCTCAATCAGGCCCTCGTCATTTCCAGAAAAACCACCGGGAATCGAGTTGCTATCTGCCATCTTGAGCCCTTTGCTATTGAAGCAAACGCCGCCAACGGCTTGCAGCCGTCAGCGGCGTTTGACGAGATATTGATACGTGAAGCCCGGAAAGGCGAACACGACGAAGAGACTGAAGGTAATGGCATAGAACTGCCATCCCTGGTCGAAGCGGTTACCGGCGCGCGCCTCCAGCATGAAGCCGAACGCGCCAACCACGAAGTAAAGAACGATCAGCTCGCCGATCCGAATCCACACGCTCTTCTTGAGCGCCCTGTGCCCGTCCGCCCTACCGAGCAGGAGCGGCACGACGCCAAAGAGACGCTGATTCAGGAATGGCACGTTGGCGCCCACAAGCGCCAACAGCACGATGAACCAGCCTGCCGCCGACATTACAGCGGCAGCGTATGCGTAATCGCCTGCAGACACGCCGACATCAGCGGACCCGGCACCAGACCGAGCACCAGCACGGCCAGACCGTTGAACGCGAGCAGCGAGCGATTCAGGCTACCGGCGACGATCGGCGATGCATCCTGCGGCACATCGAAGTACATTAGCTTGACGATACGCAGGTAGTAGAAGGCGCCCACCAGCGAAGTCAGCACGGCCAGTACGGCGAGCCACGTCAGGCCGGCGTTCATGGTCGCTTCGAGCACGGCGAGCTTCGCGTAGAAACCGACCGTCGGCGGGATGCCGGCGAGCGAGAACATCATGATCATCATGACGAACGCGAACACCGGGCTGCGCTGATTCAGGCCCTTGAAGTCGTCAAGCATTTCCGCTTCGAAATCGCGGCGCGCAAGCAGCATCACCACGCCGAACGAACCGAGCGTCGTGACGAGGTAGACGATGCTGTAGAACATCGCCGAGCTGTACGCGCTCGCCGCACCGTTCACCTTGCCGTCGACCACGCCGGCTAGCAGGCCGAGCAGCACAAAGCCCATGTTCGAGATGGTCGAGTACGCCAGCATCCGCTTGATGTTCTTCTGCACAATTCCCGTGATGTTGCCGACGATCAGCGACAGTACCGCGAGGATCACCAGCATTTCCTGCCAGTCGACCGCCAGCGGCAGCAGGCCCATCACCAGGAAACGCAGGCCCCACGCGAATGCCGCGACCTTCGGGCCACCGCCGGTGAGCAACGTCATCGCAGTCGGCGCACCCTGATACACGTCCGGAACCCACATGTGGAACGGCACCGCGCCCATCTTGAACGCCACGCCCGCGACGATGAAGACCACGCCGAACAGCAGCACCGCATCGTTGATGCGGCCAGACGCCACGGCCTTCAGCACTTCGTTCAGTTCGAGCGAACCGGTCGCGCCGTACAGCATGGAGATACCGTAGAGCAGGAAGCCGGATGCGAGCGCGCCGAGCACGTAGTACTTCATCGCCGATTCGTTCGACTGCGGCGCGTCCTTGCGCAACGCGATCACCGCGTACAGCGACAGCGACATCAGCTCGAGGCCGAGATACAGCGTGAGGAAGTTGTTGCCCGAGATCATCACGCACTGACCGAGCAGCGAGAACAGGCCGAGCAGTAAGAAGTAGCCGCAGAACAGCTCACGGTCTTCCAGATACTTCTTCGAGTAGACGATCGACACCGCGTAACCCAGGCACACCACCGCCTTCATCGCACTGGCAAACGGGTCGACGATGTACATGCGCGAGAAGAAGTAAGCCGGCGTCGGATTGAGCGCGGTGAAAGCGAACCACACGCCGACGACGATCGTCGATGCGAGCGCGATCAGATACGTCGTGTGACGGCTCTTCGGGCCGAAAACCGTGTCGTTCAACCAGGCGATGACAACCCCGGCCATCAGGATCGCGTCGGGCCACAACATACTCATAGGGGCGTTTTGCATGATCTTTTAGTTCCTCCGCACGACGTTACTGAGCCAGCGGCAGCTTGGACTGAGCGACGTGGGAGAGCAGGTTTGCCACCGACTCGTGCATCACGTCGGTGAAAGGCTTCGGATACAGGCCCATGTACAGCGTGAAGATCGCGAGCACGGCCAGCATCAGGAATTCGCGGCCGTTGATGTCGGCGAGCTTCGCGACGTGGTCGTTCGCGACCGCGCCGAAGTAGACGCGCTTGTACATCCACAGCGTGTAGGCCGCGCCGAGAATCAGCGTGAAGGTGGCGAGGAAGCCGATCCAGAAGTTGAACTTCACGGCCGCCAGAATCACCATGAACTCGCCGACGAAACCCGAGGTGCCCGGCAAGCCGCAGTTGGCCATCGCGAACAGCATCGCGAACGCGGCGAACTTCGGCATGGTGTTGACGCCGCCGCCGTAATCCGCGATCTGACGCGAGTGGACGCGGTCATACAGCACGCCGATGGAAAGGAACATCGCACCCGACACGAAACCGTGCGAGATCATCTGGATGATCGCGCCTTCGACGGCGAGTTGGCTCGACGGCCCGAACATGAAGAAACCGAGCGTGACGAAACCCATGTGCGCAATCGACGAATACGCGATGAGCTTCTTCATGTCGACCTGCACCAGTGCGACCAGACCGATGTAGATCACCGCGATCAGCGACAGCGTGATGACGACCGGCGCCAGGAAATGGCTCGCATCCGGTGCGATTGGCAGCGAGAAGCGCAGGAAACCGTACGCGCCCAGCTTCAGCATGATCGCCGCCAGCACGACCGAGCCGCCTGTCGGCGCTTCCACGTGCGCATCCGGCAGCCAGGTGTGGACCGGCCACATCGGCACCTTTACGGCGAACGCCAGGAAGAACGCGATGAATAGCAGCACCTGCGGCGTCATTTCCAGCTTTGCGGCTTGCCACGTCGCCAGATCGAAGGTGTGCGTCTGCGTGTACAGGTACAGCAGCGCGACCAGCATCAGCAGCGAGCCGGCCAGCGTGTACAGGAAGAACTTGAATGCCGCGTACACGCGGTTCGGGCCGCCCCACACGCCGATGATGATGTACATCGGAATGAGCGTGGCCTCGAAGAACACGTAGAACAGCAGGCCGTCGGCCGCCGAGAACACGCCGATCACCATGCCCGAGAGAATCAGGAACGCGGCGAAATACTGCTGCGACACGCGCTCTGTGATCACTTCCCAGCCGGCGATCACGACGATCACCGTGATGAGCGCAGTCAGCACGACGAACCACATCGAGATGCCGTCGACACCGAGGTGATACGAGATGTTGAAGCGGTCGATCCACGGCGACATTTCGACGAACTGGAGCGCCGCCGTCAAGGTGTCGAAGCCGGTGATGAGCGGGAGCGTGGCCAGTAGGTCCAGGACCGAGCCGATCAGCGCAATCCAGCGTGCGGACGCCAGGTTGCGATCGTTACCAACTGCGAGAACCAACAGACCGAAGACAATCGGCAGCCAGATCGCGACACTGAGAATCGGAAAAGAGTGCATAGGATCCTTCGCCTTATTTGCCGCCGAGCGTCACAAACAGGGTCAAGAGCCCCAACATGCCGATAATCATGGCGAACGCGTAGTGATAGATGTAACCGGCTTGAAGGAAGCGGATCACACCGGCGAACCAGCCCACGAACCGCGCACTGCCGTTGACGATGCCGTCGATGACGACCACATCGCCCTCTTTCCACAGACCACGGCCGATGGCGACCGCGCCCTTCGAGAACACGACCTCGTTGATCTTGTCACAGTAATACTTGTTGTCGAGCAGCGTGTAGATCGGGCCGAGTCCCTTCGCGATGACGGGCGGCAGCGGACGCTTCGTGTACAGGAACCACGCGACGATCACGCCGGCAAGCGCCAGCCACACTGGCAGGCCGGACACCGAATGCAGACCCATCGCGAACCAGCCGTGGAATTCTTCGGCCATTTCCTTCAGCACCTCGTGGTTCTCGCCGATGAAGATCACCTTGTCGAACACCACGCCATGCGTGAAGAAGTCGCCGAACAGCATCGGACCGATCATGATCGCGCCGATGATGACCGACGGAATCGCCAGCAGGATCAGCGGCAGCGTCACCACCCACGGGCTTTCGTGCGGGACGTGTGGGACGTGGCTATCGTGACCATGGTCGTCATGACCGTGCTCGTCGTGACCGTGGCCATGAGCTTCGGCCTGACCTATCGGCGAGTCGGGATGCTTAGGACCGCGGAAACGCTCCGGACCGTGGAAGACGAGGAAGTACATGCGGAACGAGTACAGCGCCGTGACGAACACGCTCGCCACCACCGCGAAGTACGCGAAACCTGAACCCGGCAGATGCGAGAGCTTCACCGCATCGATGATCGAGTCCTTCGAATAGAAGCCGGAGAAGAACGGCGTGCCGATCAGCGCGAGCGAACCGAGCAACGACGTGATCCACGTGATCGGCATGTACTTCGCCAGGCCGCCCATGTTGCGCATGTCCTGATCGTGGTGCATGCCGATGATGACCGAACCCGCGCCGAGGAACAGCAGCGCCTTGAAGAACGCGTGCATGGCGAGGTGGAACACCGCGACCGGATACGCCGATGCGCCGAGCGCGACCGTCATGTAGCCGAGCTGCGAGAGCGTCGAGTATGCGACGACGCGCTTGATGTCGTGCTGGACGATGCCGAGGAAACCCATGAACAGCGCGGTGATCGCACCGATGACCATGACGAAAGACAGCGCCGCATCCGAATGCTCGAACAGCGGCGACATGCGCGTCACCATGAAGATACCGGCCGTCACCATCGTCGCCGCGTGAATCAGCGCGGAGATCGGCGTCGGGCCTTCCATCGAGTCCGGCAGCCACACGTGCAGCGGGAATTGCGCCGACTTACCCATCGCGCCGATGAAGAAACAAATGCATGCGACCGTCAGCAAGCCCCAGTGCGTGCCCGGGAAGGTCATGCCCGCGAGCTTGTCGCCTTGCGCGAACACGTCGCCGTAGTTGAGCGAGCCCGCGAACGCGAGAATCAGGCCGATGCCGAGCAGAAAACCGAAGTCCCCAACGCGGTTCACGAGGAACGCCTTCATGTTGGCGTAGATCGCGCTCTCACGGGTGAAGTAGAAGCCGATCAGCAGGTACGACACGAGACCCACCGCTTCCCAGCCGAAGAACAGCGGCAGGAAGTTGTTGCTCATGACGAGCATCAGCATCGAGAACGTGAACAGCGAAATGTACGAGAAGAAACGCTCGTAGCCGATCTTCTCGTCCGCTATGTAGCCGATCGTGTAGATGTGCACCATCAGCGACACGAAGGTCACGATGACCATCATCATCGCGGTGAGCGAGTCGACCAGGAAACCGACTTCCATCTTCAGCGAGCCGACGTTCATCCATTGATAGATGGTCGCATTGAAGCTCGCGCCGTTCACCACGTCGATGTAAACCATCACGGACAGAACGAGCGAGATTAAGACGCCGAGGATCGTGACGCTGTGCGCGCCCTTGCGCCCTACCCACTTCGCGAACAGCCCCGCGATCAGCGAACCGGCAAGCGGCGCCAGCGGAACCGCGAGCAGGAGGTTTTCATTGAGTGTCGTGGACATAACAGCCTAGCCTGAAATTAACCTTTGAGCTGATCGAGGTCCTCGACGTTGATCGTGTCGAGGCTACGGAACAGGGTCACGAGAATCGCGAGACCGATCGCGGCTTCGGCCGCGGCCACGGTCAGCACGAAGAACACGAAGATCTGGCCGTGGATATCGCCCAGATAGTGCGAAAACGCGACGAAATTGGTGTTCACCGCGAGCAGCATCAGCTCGATGGCCATCAGGATGATGATGACGTTGCGGCGATTCAGGAAGATGCCGACGATGCTGATCGCAAAGAGGATCGCGCCGAGCACGAGGTAATGGGCAAGACTCAACATATTCGATATTTCTCCTTCGTGCTCAGCCCTTGTTGTCCACCGTGCCCGCGCCGATATTGCCGGTCACGGCAGGTTCGGTCGAGGCATCGGGCGCCTGCTTTTCGGCCTGCATCTTCACGAGACGCACGCGGTCCTGGGCACGCACCGCGACCTGCTGGCTGACCGTCTGGCTCTTCTTGTCCTTCTTGTCGCGGATCGTGAGCGAGATAGCCGCGATGATGGCGACCAGCAGCACGAGACCGGCGATTTCGAACGCAAAGATGTAATCCGTGTAGATGACCTTGCCGATCAGTTGCGTGTTCGGCATCAGCGCAGCGCCACTCACGCCGGCACCGGCGGAGGCATCGCGCGGCGTGGTGGTCGCGCCGTAGCCGTGCCACAGGATCAGCGCGGTTTCGATCACGATGATCGTGCCGACGATGCTGGCGAGCAACACGAAGCGCTTGAAATCCCGCCGCAGGACATCGATGTTGATGTCGAGCATCATCACCACAAAAAGGAACAACACCATCACGGCGCCCACATAAACGAGAACCAGCAGAATCGCGAGGAATTCGACTTGCAGCAGCATCCAGATCGCGGCCGCGTTGAAGAACGCGAGCACGAGGAAGAGCGCCGATGACACCGAGTTGCGCGAGGTGATCACCTTCAGCGCGGACACGGTCAGCAGCAGCGCGAAAATATAGAACAGTACGGTTGTGAATTCCATGATTACCGGTTCATCGTTAGGCCATCATCAGGCATGGTGTGTCGGCGCGCGTGGACGGGATCTGCCCCCCGGCGCTCCCCGCAGTGTGCCAAACAGCAACAACAAATTCGCTTCGATTTCGAGCCGGGCGAACTCGTCGCTCGGCCACGCATCAACGATAAGGTGCGTCCGCCGCCTTCGATGCAGCGATTTCCGTTTCGTAACGATCGCCCACCGCCAGCAGCATGTCCTTCGTGAAGTACAGGTCACCGCGCTTTTCGCCGTGATATTCGAGGATGTGCGTCTCGACGATCGAATCGACCGGGCAGCTCTCTTCGCAAAAACCGCAAAAGATGCACTTGGTCAGGTCGATGTCATAACGCGTCGTGCGGCGCGTATTGTCCGCGCGCGTTTCCGATTCGATAGTGATCGCGAGCGCCGGGCACACTGCTTCGCACAGCTTGCACGCGATGCAGCGCTCTTCGCCGTTTTCATAGCGGCGGAGCGCGTGCAGGCCACGGAAGCGCGGCGAGATCGGCGTCTTTTCTTCCGGGGACTGCACCGTGATCTTGCGCTGGAACGTGTAACGGCCCGTCAGCGCGAGACCCTTCAGCAGCTCGGTCAGGAAGAAAGTCTTAAAGAAGTTATGAATAGCGTTCATGATGGTTTCGTCGCTTTTGTCGCGTTACTTCCAGATGTTGAGCGGCGACATGATCCAGAAACCGACCACAACCACCCAGATCACCGATACCGGCAGGAACACCTTCCAGCCCAGACGCATGATCTGGTCGTAGCGGTAACGCGGGAATGTCGCGCGCGCCCAGATGAAGACCGACAGCAGCAGGAAAATCTTGAAAGCGAACCAGAAGATGCCCGGAATGAACGACAGGAAGCCGAACGGTACATCCCAGCCGCCGAGGAACAGCGTCGTCGCGATCGCGGAGATCACGATCATGTTGATGTACTCGGCCAGGAAGAACAGCGCGAACGCCATGCCGGAGTAATCAATCATGTGGCCCGCGACGATTTCCGATTCGCCTTCCACCACGTCGAACGGGTGACGGTTCGTTTCAGCAATACCCGAGATGAAGTACACGACGAACATCGGCAGGAGCGGCAGCCAGTTCCACGACAGGAAGTTGGTGCCCCAACCCGCGAACATGCCGCGCTGCTGCGAGTGCACGATATCGGACATGTTCAGCGTGCCCGCGACCATCAGCACCACGACGAGCGCGAAGCCCATCGAGATTTCGTAGGACACCATCTGGGCTGCTGCGCGCATTGCGCCAAGGAACGCGTACTTCGAGTTCGACGCCCAGCCCGCGAGAATCACGCCGTACACGCCGATGGAGGAGATCGCCATCACGTACAGCAGACCCGCGTTGACGTTGCCGAGTACCGCCTGCGCCTGGAATGGAATCACCGCCCACACCGCGAAGGCCGGCACCACGGTCATGATCGGCGCGATCACGTAGATCCACTTGCTCGCCGCGGTCGGCTGAATGACTTCCTTGAGCAGGAGCTTCAGCACGTCGGCGATCGGCTGCAGGAGGCCCGCCGGGCCGACGCGGTTCGGGCCGAGACGCACGTGCATCCAGCCGATGAGCTTGCGTTCCCACAGAATCAGGTACGCGACGCACAGCAGAATGGCCACCGACACCACAAGGATGCGCACCAGCGCCCACACCGTCGGCCATGCGACGCCCAGAAGCTGCGTGCCGCCCGCGTTGGTCGTATCGAACAAGCCCATTTACGCCTTCTCCACTACTAGTTCGCCGAACAGGCCGCCGAGCGCGGCTCCAGCCGAAGTGCCCGCCGACACGCGAACCACCGATTCCGCCAGATTCGCGTCGCGAACCGCAGGCAGCACCACCGACAGGTTGCCTTGCTTGATACGCACCGCGTCGCCGTCCTTGAGGCCGAGCTGGTCGAACAGCGCCGTCGGCAAACCGGCGACGTTCGCATCGCGCGCGGCGACCGTCAGATGCAACGACGGCGCGCGGCGCACCAGTGCGTCGGCGTGATAGATCGGCACGTCGGCCAGACGCTGCAGGCCGCCGTTCATCGCGATATTCGATGCCACGCGCTTTGCCTGCACGCTTGTCTTGTTCGACAGGCGCGGCGTCAGATCGCCGGTGCCAAGCGCATCGATGCGCACTTCTCCAGCCGTATCGAATTCGAAGCCCGGCAGGCCGAGCAACGTGCCCAGCACGCGCAGCACCTTCCAGCCCGGACGCGTGTCGCCGAGCGTGCGCACGACGCCGTTGAACGACTGAGCCGTGCCTTCCGCGTTGACGAAGGTGCCCGACGTTTCCGTGAACGGCGCGATCGGCAGCAGCACGTCCGCGTAGTCCATGCCGTGCTTGAACGGCGACATCACGACGACCATTTCCGCTGCCTTCAGCGCGGCGATGGCCTGCGACGGGTTGGCCGTATCGAATTCCGGTTCCGCATTCAGCAGCACGTAGCCCTTGCGCGGCTGCTCGAACACTTCGCGTGCGTTGAAACCGCCCTCGCCCGGCAGCGCATCGACGAGATACGCACCGACCGTGTTCGCGCCTTCCGTAAGGAAGCCGAGCGTCGCGCCGGTCGCATCGGCGATCCATTGCGCGGCCACCTGAATCTGCGCGAAATCCGGATGCTGAACCGCGACGTTACCGAGCAGCACGACGCGCATTTCGCCCGCCGACAGCGATGCCGCGACGTCTTTCGCCGCCGCCGACACTTCGCGGCCCGTGAACGCTTCCGGCAATTCGACGCCGCTCGCTTCCGCGACGGCCGCAGCGATACCCGCGAGTTGGTCGAGCCACGTCGACGGCGCCGCAACCACGCGATGCGCGGTCGGGATCAGCGAGTCGTCGTTGCTGGCGTTGAGCAAGGTGATCTTGGCGCCGTTCTTCGCGGCCTGACGCAGACGCGCGGCGAACAGCGGATGATCGCGGCGCAGGAACGAGCCGATCACGAATGCGGTGTCGATGTTCGACAGTTCCGCGATCTTCGTGCCGAGCCATGGCGCGCCGGCGGCGACCGGCGCCGAGAAGTCGCTCTGACGCAGACGGAAATCGACGTTCGGCGTACCGACGCCCTCGGCCAGTTGCTTGAGCAGCTGCAGTTCCTCGACGGTGCTGTGCGGCGTCGCCAAAGCGGCGATGGCGTTCGCGCCGTGATCCGCCTTGATGCCCTTCAGGCCCTTCGCGACATATTCGAGCGCGGTCTGCCAGTCGGTTTCGATCCAGTTGCCGCCCTGTTTGAGCATCGGCGTGGTGAGACGCTCGTCGCTGTTCAGGCCTTCGTACGAGAAACGGTCCTTGTCCGAGATCCAGCATTCGTTGATGGCTTCGTTCTCCATCGGCAGGACGCGCATCACGCGATTGTTCTTCACCTGCACGACGAGATTCGCGCCGACGGAATCGTGCGGGCTCACCGACTTGCGACGCGACAGTTCCCACGTCCGCGCGCTGTAGCGGGACGGCTTGCTGGTGAGCGCGCCGACCGGGCACAGGTCGATCATGTTGCCCGACAGTTCGGAGTCGACCGTCTTGCCGACGAACGAGGTAATTTCCGAATGCTCGCCGCGGCCCAGCATGCCGAGTTCCATCACACCGGCCACTTCCTGGCCGAAGCGCACGCAGCGCGTGCAGTGGATGCAGCGCGTCATCTCTTCCATCGATATGAGCGGACCGACATTCTTGTGGAACACGACGCGCTTTGCTTCGCTGTAGCGCGACTGCGATTTGCCGTAACCGACGGCCAGATCCTGCAACTGGCACTCGCCGCCCTGATCGCAGATCGGGCAATCGAGCGGATGGTTGATCAGCAGGAATTCCATCACCGACAGCTGGGCCTTCACGGCCTTGTCGGAGGTGGTGCGCACGATCATGCCGGCGGACACCGGCGTGGCGCACGCGGGGACGGCCTTCGGCATCTTTTCAACTTCGACGAGGCACATCCGGCAGTTCGCCGCGATCGATAGATTCTTGTGGTAGCAGAAGTGAGGAATATACCTATCGACCTTGTGCGCAGCCTGGATCACCATGCTGCCTTCGGGCACCTCGACCGTCTTGCCGTCAATTTCTAGTTCAACCATGATCGATAAAGATCCTCAACCCTTGGCTCTCGAGCCTTGTCGCGCACTGACTGCGCGCCTGATTACGCGGTAAGCGCTTCGGTGCGCGCGTGCCCGCCGACGAGACAATGCTTGTGCTCGACGTGATATTCGAATTCGTCCCAGAAGTGCTTGAGCATGCCGCGCACGGGCATCGCCGCTGCATCGCCGAGCGCGCAGATGGTACGGCCCATGATGTTTTCGGCGACCGAGTTCAGCAGATCCAGATCTTCCTTGTGGCCGAGACCGTGCTCGATACGATGCACCACGCGATACAACCAGCCGGTGCCTTCACGGCACGGCGTGCATTGACCACACGACTCTTCGTAATAGAAGTAGGATAGACGCAGCAGCGAACGCACCATGCAGCGCGTTTCGTTTATGACGATGACCGCGCCGGAGCCGAGCATCGAGCCTGCCTTGGCGATCGAATCGTAGTCCATGTCGGTCGCGCGCATCAGTTCCCCCGGCACGACCGGCGCCGACGATCCGCCCGGAATCACCGCCTTGATCGACTGGCCGCGCACTCCGCCCGCCAGTTCCATCAGCTTCGAGAACGGCGTGCCCAGCGGCACTTCATAGTTGCCCGGCAGATTGACGTCGCCCGACACCGAGAAAATCTTCGTGCCACCGTTGTTCGGCTTGCCGAGTTCGAGGTAAGTCTGCGGGCCGATCTCCAGCAGGAACGGCACCGCCGCGAACGTCTCGGTGTTGTTGATAGTGGTCGGCTTGCCGTACACGCCGAAGCGCGCCGGGAACGGCGGCTTGAAGCGCGGCTGGCCCCTCTTGCCTTCCAGCGATTCGAGCAGCGCGGTTTCTTCACCGCAGATATACGCGCCGTAACCGTGGTGCGCATGCAGTTCGAACGAAAAGCCCGAGCCAAGAATGTTCGCGCCGAGATAACCGGCCGCGCGCGCTTCTTCCAACGCCGCTTCGAAAATCCGGTAGACTTCGAAGATCTCGCCGTGGATGTAGTTGAAGCCCACGGTGATACCCATCGCGTATGCGCCGATAGCCATGCCTTCGATCAGCGAATGCGGATTCCAGCGCAGGATGTCGCGATCCTTGAACGTGCCCGGTTCGCCTTCGTCCGAGTTGCAGACGAGATACTTCTGCCCCGCGAACTGACGCGGCATGAAGCTCCACTTCAGGCCGGTCGGGAAACCCGCGCCGCCGCGGCCGCGCAGGCCCGACGCCTTGACGTCGGCGATCACCTGCTCGGGCAGAATCTTTTCTTCAAGAATACGGCGCAGCTGCTTGTAGCCGCCGCGCACGACGTAATCTTCGAGAGGCCAGTTCTCGCCGTTGAGGCCGGCGAGGATCAGGGGCTTGATGTGACGATCGTGGAGTGAGGTCACTTCGAGAGTTCCTCGATCAACTGGTCGATCTTCTCGTGGCTCATGAAGCTGCACATGCGATGGTTGTTCACGAGCATCACGGGTGCGTCGCCGCACGCGCCGAAGCATTCGCCTTCCTTCAGCGTGAACTTGCTGTCTGGCGTGGTTTCACCGAAATCGATGCCGAGCTTCTGCTTCAGATATTCCGCGGCGCTGTCCGAACCGCCGTCCGGACCGAGCTGGCAAGGCAGGTTCGTGCAGAGCGTGATCTTGTGCTTGCCGACCGGCTTCAGTTCGAACATGGTGTAAAACGTCGCCACTTCCTGCACCGCAACGGGCGGCATGCTCAGGTAGTTCGCGACGAACTCCATGACATCGGGCGAGAGCCAACCCTGCTCTTCCTGCGCGACGGCGAGCGCCGCCATCACCGCCGACTGCTTTTGCTCGGGGGGATATTTCGCGACCGCGCGATCGATTTCTTTGAGGCCTTCAGCTGAGATCATTTTCAGACACGACTCTTTCAATTCCTACCGAACCAACACCTGCCACGCTTGGGACGGCGGCAAACCTGGCGTCCTGCGGTTTCCTGTTATTGCTTCTGCGCTCGGCGAGCGGCGGCATGATGCTGCGCGCCGAGCGGCCATCCGGATGAAACAGCGGGATCAGCGATCGATCTCGCCGAACACGATGTCCTGCGTCCCGATGATGGTCACGGCGTCAGCGATCATGTGGCCGCGCGCCATTTCGTCG
>JAQFVJ010000109.1 GCA_029439525.1 Caballeronia sp. BR6202001591004 | reverse complement strand
GCTTCGAGATCGATCCGGAAGACACGCCCGTGGTCGGCGATTCGCTGCGCGATCTTCAGCCAGGCGCGACGCTCGGCTTTCCCGTGCATCTCGTGCTGACCGGCAAGGGCGAGAAAACGCTCGCGGACGGCAATCTGCCCGAAGGTACCATCGTTCACAAGGACCTGCGCGCCTTCGCGCTCGATTTCCTCGCGCGGCATCACGACTGACCGCGGCGAGCCTTCCCGACACGCCATGCGCTTCATCCGTTCGTTGTTGCTGATGCTTTACTTCGTCGTGTACACGGTGCCGTACGCGATCGCCTGCTTCATCGCGTTTCCGTTCCTGCACGCCGACAAGCGCTACTGGATGGCGACTGGCTGGTGCAAGTCGACGATCATCGTGCTGCGGCATCTGATTGGCATCCGTTACACGATCGAAGGTATGGAGAACCTGCCGAATGGTCCCGCGGTGCTACTGTCGAAGCATCAGTCGGCGTGGGAGACGCTCGAGTTTCCCGCGTTGATGCCGCGTCCGCTCTGCTTGTGTTCAAGCGCGAACTACTGCTGTATGTGCCGTTCTTCGGGTGGGTGCTGGGGCTGCTCAAGATGGTGCACATCGACAGCAAGCAAGGGCGCGACGCGTTCGCATCGGTCACGCGTCAGGGCCGCGCGCGCATGGACGACGGCGCGTGGATCATCATGTTTACTGAATGGTACGCGCACGGGCAGTCAGGGCAAGTACAAGACGGGCGGCGCCCCGGTCGTGCCGATCGCGCACAACGCGGGTCATGTGGTGGCCGCGCAATTCGTTCATCAAATATCCGGGTATAGTCACGGTGCCGATCGGAAAGCCGATCGGCACGGTTAGCCTCTCGCCGGAAGAAGTGAACATGCGTGTCGAAAGCTGGATCGAAACGGAAATGCGCCGCATCGATCCGCCCGTGTACAGCGCGCCGTACACGCACCCGGGCGAAGCCGACGCCGCGGCGCGGGCCGCTGACGCGGTCTCGACTCGTCAATCGATCGAGCCGCCGTGTGCCCTATTCGTTCTTCTCGTCATTCCTGCGCCGTGAGCGCAAAGCCGAACCGATGCAGAAGCCCCCATCGCGGCAGCGTCCCGCCATCGCGCTCGACACCATGCAGCTCGACCTTCCGTTCGAGCATGCGCCCGTCTTCTCTTCGCCCGCTCCGCTGCGCGGCGACGTCCCGCCCGCCGATCCCCCCGTCGATTCGCTCAAGCCCGCCGTCCCGCCGCCCGCTCCGAAGCCGCTGCCCGATGGTGTGCGTCAGCGGCGCATCGTGCTCGGCGCGCGTCCGCTCGACTATCGGCTGAAGCGTTCGTCGCGGCGGGCCATCGGCTTTTGCATCGACGGAACCGGTTTGTCGATCACCACGCCGCGCTGGGTGACGATCGCCGATATCGAAAGCGCCATCGGCGACAAGCAGCACTGGATCTTCAAAAAGCTCACCGAATGGCAGACGCGCGTGGAACAGCGCGCACTGTCGCGCATCGACTGGAAGGACGGCGCGAAGTTTCCGTTTCTCGGCAAGACCATCCGCGTGTCGGTCGCGGGCGCGAGCACGCTTTCGTTCGATGAACCAAGCAATGTGCTGTCGCTGCCTTTGCCGGCCTTAGCGGATACGCAGCAGATCAAGGACCGTGTGCAGGGCTGGCTGCAATCGGAAGCGAAGCGCATCTTCGGCGAGCGGCTCGTCGTATATGCGGAGAAGCTCGTCGTCGAGTTCCGTTCGTATGCGCTGTCGTCGGCGGCGACGCGCTGGGGCAGTTGCTCGAGCGACGGCAAGACTCGCCTCAACTGGCGGCTGATCCATTTTCCGATGTCGATCATCGATTACGTGGTCGCACACGAACTCGTGCACTTGCGCGAGATGAACCACAGCCCGCGTTTCTGGCAGACGGTCGAATCGATCTTTCCGGAATTCCGCGAGGCGCAGCATACGCTCAAGCATCATCCGCCAGACCTGCTGCCGGCGCTCTGATCGCAGCGTCAGCGTGCCCGGAGCGCTGGCTGTACAATTTTGTGCACGACCCGCGACCCAGCCGCGCGGGCGCTTCAATACACAAGGACCCCCATCATGCGACTCCTTCACACGATGCTGCGCGTCGGCGACCTACAGCGTTCCATCGATTTCTACACGCGCATTCTCGGCATGAAAGTGCTGCGTCAAAGCGAAAACACCGAGTACAAGTACACGCTCGCCTTCGTCGGCTACGGCCCTGAGAGCGAGAACAGCGTACTCGAACTGACCTACAATTGGGGCGTCGAGAAGTACGAGATTGGCACGGCGTACGGGCACATCGCGCTGGAGGTGGACAACGCGGCGGACGCGTGCGAGCGCATTCGTCAGGCAGGCGGGCGCGTCACGCGCGAAGCCGGCCCGGTCAAGGGCGGCACGACGGTGATTGCCTTCGTCGAAGATCCGGACGGCTACAAGGTCGAACTCATCGAAAAGCATTCCTGATGCTTCGACTTTGAACGTCTCTCCGCGCGCCGCACGTCTGCTGCGGCGCGCAACGCTTCATCGTCATCGCATTCCCACGGCCGCAACCCGGCCATTGCCTCACGCTGCTTTTTCGCTGGCACAATCAACACTCCAAAACAGTGCATCGCCATGGGTCAGCCGATGGGTGAGCGCTTCACGTCATCGGTTCGTTCCGTCGATCCCGTCCGCCACCGATGAGTACCCTCGCCCTGCGTCGCGCGCCCGACGCCACCGCTGTCGTCGTCATGATCCTGCTCTGCGGCGCCTGGGGATTCCAGCAAGTCGCGATCAAGGAAGCCAACGCCTCCATTCCGCCGATGCTGCAAGCCGGCTATCCGCTCGCTCATCGCGACGCTGCTCGTGTGGATCTGGACGCGCATGCGCGGCGTGCCGCTCTTTCAGCGCGACGACACCTTGCTCGCCGGTCTGCTCGCGGGCCTGCTGTTCGGCGGCGAGTTCGTCTGCATTTTCTTCGGCCTGGGCCTCACGACGGCGACGCGCATGGCCGTGTTCCTCTAATCTGACGTGGTTCTGGCTGCTCACGCGCTAATGGCGTCGCGGCTGTCGGTGTTCTCGTTTCTCACGCCGATCTTCGGTGTTACCTTCGGCGTGCTGCTGCTTGGTGAGCATTTCACCGCGCGATTCATGGTCGCGGCCGCGATGGTGCTGGCGGGGATCGCGCTGGAACCGGCCAGCGCGCAAGATCGGCTGAAGCGGCATGAGCGCGGACTTCGAGCCTTATCTGAGCCGCTGGAATCTGACACTCGACGGCGACGCGTTCACGTCGATGAACGGCGTGCTCGTCCCCGTGCGACGCGGTGACGTGCCGGCCATGCTCAATGAAGCCGAAGAACAGGTCGGCAGCGCCTTGATGGTCTGGGGTGGGACGGCGACGGCGCAGCGCCCGTACTCGCGCACGACCGCAAAGCCTTGCTGATGGCGCGTGCGCACGGTCCGTCGTCGCTCGCGCAGATGACCCGAAGCGGACGCGACGACGCCACCACGCGCATCGTCTGCTCGACGATCGCGGGATTGCATCGGCCGCGCGCGGTGCCGTCGCCGAACGTCGTGCCGCTGACGCGCTGGTTCGCGGCTCTGCTATCCGGCCACGGCAAACCATGACAGCATCATCCGGCAGGCTGCGGACACCGCGCGCGCGTTGCTATCGACGCCGCGCGAACTCGTGGTACTACATAGCGACATGCATCACGGCAACGTGCTCGACTTCGGCCCGTCGGACTGGCTCGCGACCGATCCGAAAGGACTGCACGGCGGGCGTGGTTTCGACTACGCCAATTTGTTCTGCAATCCCGATCACACGAGCGCGTCAGCCTGCTTCGCTCAACGGCTCGAAAGCGTCGTCACGATGTCGGGCATCGAACGCGAACGATTGCTGCAGTGGATACTCGCGTGGACAGGTTTGTCGGCAGTCTGGATGATCGAGGACGGTCACGACCCGACAAGCACACTCGATATCGGACGACGCGCCGCCGCGTTCGGCATCGCATCTGAGCTCGCCATCACTCCGGCGCCGTCGCGCGGATCGTGATCGTATGGCGTCGATGCCGTCGATATCGTCATGCTCGTGCGCCACCGGCTTCGATTCGGGCGGAATATCCTCGACCGGATAACCGTGCTTCTCCCATGCATCGAGCCCGCCTTTAAGCGGCCGCACGTTGCGAAAGCCCTTCGCATGCAAGCGCCGCGCGATCGACTGGGCCGTCGCCTCGTTCGGACACACGCAATACACAACGACCTCGTGCTCCGACAACATCTGATCGACGCGATCGGGCAAATCGAGATCGAGCGCAATCGCGCCCTTGATGCGATACGGCTCCTTGCGCCGCACTTCCTGCGGACGCGCATCGTAGATGACGGGCGGCGTGTCGGAGCGCATCATCGCGCCGAGCTGATCGGGCGTGATGCGGTTAGTCTCGAGCCATTGCTTGAACTGCACGCGGCAAATCCATCGATACAGAATGAAGCCGAGACATGCGAGCACCAGCACGTCGATCACGGTCGGGCCATTCGCGCGCACGAGCGCGAACAGATGCCCAATCTGCGCCGAAGCGCCGCGCCGCCGAGCATCCAGAAACTCGCCCACGCGATCGCACCGATCAAGTCCCACAGCACGAACACATGCACGGCGATCTGCGTCGTGTCGAGCAGTGGCGCGGACACGAGGCCCAGTCCCAGCACGAATTTCGACAGCGCGAGCAGCGGCACGCCGAAGCGCTCGAACCAGTTGCGGTGCGCAGCGTGGAATCGATCGACAGCGAGAAACGCACAAGCGAGTTCAGGAATTGCCGTCCGCCGCCCCGCCGTAAACCACAGCGAATCGGCAATCAGCACCGCGAGCACGGCTGCGACGAGCATCTGCCAGAAGGGCGCCGCGCCCCGCGCGATGAGCGTTCCGGCGAGAATTAGCATCGGCGCGGCGGGGACCGGCACGCCCAACTGCATCGCGAGGACGCTGACGAACACGGCCCACGCGCCCCATGACGTTGCGAGCGAAGTCGGGACGTGCGGCATTCGATCTCCTTGTCGAACACCTGCGAATACGAGATGCAAGCAGACGCAGACAGCGGCATGCGCCGGAGACAGATTACACTGGATCGAAGACATCGGCAGTCTCGATGCGGTGTCAGCGAATCGCCGAAACGACGAGAACGCACACCGCGATCCGGACTCCAATCAGATAGTATCGGCAAATGGGGCGTCACGTGTTACCTACCGTTCAGCCTTTCTACGATCTCAAGACCGGCACGATGACCTACATGGTTTTCGAGCAGCCCGGTTCCTCCGCCGCCATCGTCGATCCTGTCCTCGATTACGATCCGAAGGCCGCGCGCACTTCGACCCGATCCGCCGATGCAGTCATCGCTCTCGTGCGCGAGCAGCGTCTTTCCGTCGAATGGATTCTCGAAACGCACGCCCACGCCGACCACCTTTCCGCCGCGCCGTATGTGAAGCGGCAGGTCGGCGGAAAGATCGGCATCGGCGAATCGATCCGCACGGTTCAGGGCGTGTTCAAGCGCGTGTTCGATCTCGAACCGGAGTTCCGTCTCGACGGCTCGCAGTTCGATCACCTGTTCAGCGACGGCGAGCATTTCAGCATCGGTGCGCTCGATGCAAGCGCAGTCTACGTGCCCGGCCACACGCCCGCCGACATGGCATACCGGATCGGCGATGCGGCCTTCGTCAGCGATACCTTGTTCATGCCCGATCTCGGCACCGCGCGCTGCGATTTTCCCGGTGGCGATGCACGCACGATGTATCGCTCGATCCAGCGCCTGCTCGCGCTCGACCCGGACACGCGCATGTTCGTCTGCCACGACTATCCGCCCGATACGCGCGCGCCGCAGTGGGAAACCACGGTACGCGAGCAGCGTGAACACAATATTCACGTCGGCGGCGGCAAAAGCGAGGACGAATTCGTCGCAATGCGCGAGGCGCGTGACGCCACGCTCGGCATGCCAACGCTGATTCTTCCGGCAATTCAGGTGAACATCCGCGCAGGGCAAATGCCCGTCGCGTCGCCGAACGGCACGACTTATCTGAAGATTCCGCTCAACGCGATCTAGCCCTCGATGCGCCCGCGCGTCACGCCGAGCAGATCAGGCATCGCGCGGCGCGCGGCCTGAGCATCGCGCCCGACGATCGCATCGAACACGGCCGTATGTTCCGCGAGCGACGCGTTGAACACGTCGGCGCGCTTCGCGTTCAGGCGCAACTGCGCCTCCAGCGTGCGCTCGATCAGCACGCCGAGCGGAATCAGCAATTCGTTGCTGCACGCGGCAAACACGCACAGGTGGAAGTCGAGATCGGCGCGCCCCCATTCGTCGACGTTGCGCACGACGACCATCGCGTCGTGGGCTTTCGAAAGATTCCCGCGCGTGGCGACGTCGAGATTGTCGGCAGCGAGCGCGGCGGCGTACGGCTCGATCATCTCGCGCATTTTCTGGAGCTTGAGCGCGAACACCATTGGCGGCGCGACGCGCGAATACCAGTCGAGCATGTCGGGATCGAGCAGATTCCACGCGTCCTTGGTGCGCACGCGCGTGCCGGCCTTCGGCCGCGATTCGATCAGCCCTTTGGATGTCAGCGTGCGCAGCGCTTCCCGCAACACGGTGCGGCTCACCCCAAAGCGCTCCATGAGTTCGGCTTCGCACGGCAAGGGCAACAGTCGCCGCGCAGAATGGCGGTGCCCAGTTCGTAGGCCACGCGGCCGTGCAGATCGCGAAGAATGGTGGTCTCCTTGTTCGAGTGGGCACGATTATCGGCGATCGACACAGCATGCCGAAAGCCAGTCATTATAGGAAATAGTCCTATTAATAGGACTATATGGCAGATTTTTTGATATTATCGGCTTCAGCCGCGAATCTGGAGCTGCGGGTATCGCCGCGACTGACAGACCGCAAAACCTAAAGGAGACGTCGCATGACCTAAAGGAGACGTCGCATGAAAATCACCAAGCTCGAAACCTTCATCGTTCCGCCGCGCTGGTGCTTTCTCAAGATCGAGACCGACGAAGGCATCACCGGATGGGGCGAGCCAGTGGTCGAAGGACGCGCGCATACAGTCGCCGCGGCCGTCGACGAACTCGCCGACTATCTCGTCGGGAAAGACCCGCGTCATATCGAAGACCTCTGGCAGGTGATGTATCGCGCCGGGTTCTATCGCGGCGGCCCGATCGGCATGAGCGCGATCGCGGGCGTCGATCAGGCGTTGTGGGACATTCTCGGCAAATTCCACGGCGTGCCGGTTCATGCGCTGCTGGGCGGCCAGGTGCGCGACAAGATCAAGGTCTATTCATGGATCGGCGGCGATCGTCCGAGCGATGTCGCGAACAACGCGCGCGCCGTGGTCGAGTGCGGCTTCAAGGCCGTGAAGATGAACAGCTCAGAAGAACTGCAGATCATCGATACATTTGACAAGGTTCAAGGCGTGATCGACAACGTGCGCGCGGTGCGCAAGGTGGTCGGGCCGAACGTGGGCATCGGCGTGGATTTTCACGGGCGCGTGCACAAGCCGATGGCGAAAGTGCTCGCCAAGGAACTCGATCCGTACAAGCTGATGTTCATCGAAGAGCCGGTGCTGTCGGAGAACGTCGAGGCGCTGCGCGATATCGTCAACCAGACGAGCACGCCAATCGCGCTCGGCGAGCGGCTCTACTCACGCTGGGACTTCAAGCACATTCTGGCTGGCGGCTATGTGGACATCATTCAGCCAGACGCGTCGCACGCGGGCGGCCTGACGGAATGCCGCAAGATCGCGACGATGGCCGAAGCCTACGATGTCGCGCTCGCGCTGCACTGCCCGCTCGGACCGATCGCGCTCGCGACCTGCCTGCAAATCGATGCGGTGAGCTACAACGCGTTCATTCAGGAACAGAGCCTCGGGATTCACTACAACAAGGACAACGACCTGCTAGACTACATCCAGAATCCGGAAGTCTTCAAATATGACGACGGCATGGTGTCGATTCCGCAGGAGCCGGGTCTGGGCATCGAAGTGAACGAAGAGAAAGTGCGCGAGATGGCCAAGGTGGGACATCGCTGGCGCAATCCGGTGTGGCGCCACGCGGATGGCAGCGTGGCGGAGTGGTGATCTTGTAGTTCTGCGAAAACGGCGGCGCGTCGTCGATCAGCGTTTGAGACGCGCCTTCACGGCCACCACGACCCAGCGCATTGCTGATGACAGGTCTTTTCCGCGCGTTCGATATCACGCATCGTCAGGGTGGGTTCCTGCGCATCAAGTTCTTCGATCAACACCCGCGCATCACGCCGAGTAACACGCCCGCGTCGATGGGCGGTGTCCATCACTTGCCGTCGAGCTTCACGAACACACTCGAACGG
>JAQFVJ010000108.1 GCA_029439525.1 Caballeronia sp. BR6202001591004 | reverse complement strand
AACTTGCACCTACGCACCTACAAGATTGCGTCCATGCTGGGCGCACAAGAAAAAACCCCCGACGTTCAGGTGAACGTCGGTTTCAAAAAAGGGCTCGGACCTGACTCGTTCGAGCCATTCGCCGTGCCATTCGTTGTGCTTCAAGCTGCCGCGCAGTGAAGTTCAGCTCGCGCGCATCCGCTTCCGCCCGGCCTAAGTTGAGGGTTGTCGAAAGCTTGGACGGGGACGACTTGCTGACCCGTGCAAATTTGAGCCACCTTCGACATGCACGACTTCTGCGATTCGAAAATGCCGGTACAGGTTGCGCGGTAGGCTTGGCCTTGTCCCGCGATATTCAGTTTTCGGGCCGTGTAGTTCAAGCTCGTGTCCGTCGAGCACGCGGAAAGCACTCCGACCGCGACGACGATGATAATAAGAAGTTTAGACATCTCGTGTTTGACAGGTAATTGTCCAGAATTGGCGCCGAGTTGCCTGGGCAATCGCATGGATTGATCGCCCAGGCTGCCTCGCCTCAGGCGAGGCGCTCAGACTTACCACCGGTAGGAAGCATTCGCGCCGTACACCGTACCGCCATTGCTAGAAGCCACGCCCGCCTTCATCACCAGGTTCTGTGTAACGCGCAGGTTCAGTGCGACGCTTGCTGCCGCATAGCCCTGATACGTCGCACCACCCACACCGACCGACATGGTCTTGTCCTGATCAATGTTCGGGATCGTCGCCATGGCCGCAGATCGACGGGGCGTTGAAGACAATCCCGTTGCTCGAATTCATTCTGAGGTTTCCATCAGCGCCGACCATTATAAGCGCCACTGCTTCCGCCCTGGATCACGACACCCGTGAAATTCCCGCCAGTGAAAGTCGGGGCACAGTCAGTCGCAGTATATATTACTTGTGCTATTGAAGCCGTTGCCCACTCCGTTCGAACAGGCGGTTACCGTGGGCACGCTAGCATCAGCCCAGGCACTCGAGCCGCCGAACAACAGAGCAACCGCCTACGCCGACAGGAGACGTCCTTGCCCTGACGAACGCCCGCATCAAGAGCCTCTCGGCCACCTTCCGGGTCGCATACCGCGCCACCAGAATTCTTCTTGCCACGCGCAACCGCAGTCTCGGCGGCTGCGACGAACGTCCCTACCTTCTCATTCCAAATACTGCGGTATGACTTTATTCATAAACCGAATTGACCCACAAAAAACGAGCGTCTTTTGCAAAAACAAAAAAGGAAGCAGCTTTTGACCACGACACAGAATATTTAAGCGTACCACCGCCATGAAGCAGATATGTCCTAAATTCAATTAATCTGCAGCAAAGCTGCGAAAACGGATGCAGGATCGCGATTTTCAAGAAAAACCTATTAACATATTATATTAATTAAACTAACGAATTTAAAGGTGAAATTCTGATTTTTCTGACACCCCCTTGTCGGCAAGAGCGGGCTTCTAACCGAATGGGAAAACACCGGACCAATGCCGCACAACTTGAAATCCAGTTACCTTGGTAGATCTGTCTTGCCAGACAGATCTACGAAATCAAAACGCGCCATGTCTGATCTGCCGATCAGACATGACGCCTCAACAGAACCGAGTGTGTGCGTCCGAAAACGCCAGGACAGCCCGATCAGTGCAACTGCTTCTCGATAAGCGCGTCGAGCAATCCGGTATAGCCGCTCACCAGTTCAGCGTTATCCGGCAGATAACGCGCAATAGCCTTGCGCTGCTTGTCCCGAGATATTGCGCGAGTTGCGAATCGTGAAAATCGATCGCCTCGACGACCCGCCGCGCCCTGTCGCTCACATTATTGTCCTGGTAGTAACCTAGATCCGTGCACAACGTTGCGTTGTGTACCAACGGATAACCCTGCCAGCACACTTCCAGGTAAAAATAGTTCAGCGGATTTTCCCACTGATGGGACACGACGATATCGGTGTGCTCCGAAAGATACGTCGGCGTATCGAATCGTCCGAGAAACACCGCCTTGTGATTGTGCACGATATCGAGCTGATTTATCAAGGAAATGAATTCCTTGCAGTTTGTTGCAATATGTTGCGCATTAGTCACTTGAAGCAACTTGATGTCGTCCGGACGTTCGCGGTACGCAAGCTCCGCAATCAGCGCCGGATAGAAACAGAATTTCACGACGTTGATGTTCGGCTCCATCACACTCAGGCGACGCGGCCCCCGCTTTCGGCTGATACTCGCCCAAATGCGGCAAGGAAGCCGTGCACGCGTTCAGGAACATCGGGCTCCAGATGAACGACCTGCGCGGTCTGCCGGCCCAACACCTCGAAGTACGGCGCACTGATGTTCGCGACTTGCGGAATCATCCAGATGTCGTCGTAGCGCTGATTCACGAACAGGTTCTCGCCGAACATCGGCCGGTCGAACAGAATGGACTCGATCGCGTAGAACGTACTCGAAACCGCAGCAATACGACACGAGCCGCGCGCCGCGGCGCCTGAGGTATTCGGTGGCGTTCGCATCGATCTGGCCGCCGAGTTCGATCAGCACATCGATGTTGTCTTTTGCATGATCAAATGAAATGTCACCGTGGCCAGCGCTCCAGATCCCAGGGCAACTGCTTCTTAATCGCGACATGCGTCGTATTGACGAGCACGACACTTGCCACGTTCGGACAGTTCTTGAGCGCTTCCGCCAGGAGAACCGCGTTTGCTTGATGCCGTTGTTCCAGCGTTTCGGCCTCGTGAAACAGAACAATGGTGATGCCAATTCGCAACTTCTTCATTACACGTTACTCCATGCCCTGCGTGCCCTGCGGCACATCCGTTTGACTTCGGGCTTAGTTCCTGGCGTACACTGCTTCGATCTCTTCCGTGTAGATCCGCACGTTCTCTTCGTTTTCGGGATCGAACGTGTGAAGGAATTTCTTCGCCGTCGCGCGGTAGCTCTCGAGGTTGGCGTCATGCTCGGCGAACGCGCGAAGCAATGCCTTTCCACCCTCCTCGCAATCGAAATCGTGGTAGCGATAACCGCAATCGCCAATCAGATGCGAGTTGTGGATCGGCGGATAGCCGCCGTGGAGCGCTTCGTAATACACGTAGTTCTGCGGGTTTTCCCACTGGTGGCTGAGGACCGCATCGACGGAAGCCGGCACGATCTGCGAGAACGGAAAACGTCCTTCGAAGTTGCCAAGGCCGTGCTTCACGTAATCGAGGCTGTGCGCGAATCCGGCGAACGCCGCGTGATCCTTCAGCTTGAACGTGTTGTATACTCACACGCGCTCAAGCATGTCCGGATTTTCGCGATGCGCCGCGTCGCAGGCGAGCATCGGAATATAGCTCGTCTTCACCATGCAGACATTCGGCTCGAAGATGCCGAGGCGCCAGCGGGGCCGGCCCGGCTGATAGCCGAACTTCAGACCGTTCTGAAGTTTGGCCGCTTCGAGTACGAACGTGCTCCACAGGTGGGCATGAGCTTGACCGGTGCGCGAAACAACGTCTCGAAATACGGCTTGCAACTGACTTCGTATTCCGGCAGCGTCCAGACTTGGTCGTAAGGCGCGCCGGACACGAGCAGCGCGTGCTGGAGGTTGAACACCATGCGCTCGATGTCGATGACGTAATCGTTGCCGACGCGCATCGTGATGATCTTGCCGCCGCGCTCGCGAAATTTCACCGACCACTCTTTGTTGAGCTGCGCGCTCATTTCGATCATGACGTCGAGCTTCGACATGGCCGTTTCCATGTCGATGAGCGGCACGGGCGAATCGGAAAGGAAACGCTTCGCATCCTCTCAGGACCGCCATCGCCGCCGCCCATCACAAGATAGGTCGCTTCACGCGCGGCGAGCGCATGAACAGCATCACGAGATACAGGCAATTCTGAAAAATGCCGTCTTCCCAAAGTGATTGCTCACCCTTGCGGATGTAGATGGAAACGCCGACATTGATCCGCTCCGGCATACGGGATTTGCTTTTCGTGTTCATAAGCCTACCTTGAGTTTGCTTCCGTGACAGAGGTTAATCAACCGATCTGCGAAAGCATTCAGGTTCGCCTGGTTGAAAGAATTCACCGCATCCATGACGCGCTGTGCGCGGGCGCGATACTCGTCGAGCGCGTTGTCGTGCTCGCGGAACGCTTGCAGCAGCTGGCACCCTCCCTCTTGCGCGTCGAAGTTCGGGTAGTAGTAGCCGGCGTCCTTCAGCCACGGCGAGTTGTGAATCAGCGGATAGCCGCCGTAAAGCACGTCCATATAAAGATAATTCTGGTCATTGCCCCATTGATGCGACACCACAGCATCTGGGTACTGCGCCATGAAGCCGGCAATGTCGTTACGGCCGTGGAACGTCGCTTTGGAGTCCTGGAGCAGGTCCAGCAAGTCCATGTACATGGGCGTCGAATGATCCTTCATGTGCATGGAATTCAGCACGTGCATGGCGGACACGCTGGAACGGTCGGCGCGATACGCTTCCTCGCACACGAGCATCGGAATGCTCGACGTTTTCACCACAGAAATATTCGGCTCGAACATCGCAACGCGAAAACCTTGCGGCTGAATGTCCGGCTGGGCCGAGTTGTTCGCGCGGCGCTCATAGCCATAGCGAAGACCGTGTTCCTCGACTTCCGCGATGCGCTTTTCGAGAAACTGCAGATGCCAGATGGCCGGAACGAGATGGACGGGGCAACGATGCAACGTGCGCATCATCGGGATGGACAGGCGGTCCTTCGACATCAACCAGACTTCTTTGTAGCGCTCCGGACGCATGACGTGAACGGGTTTGTCGAACACCGGTGCCTCCACAAGCCCGACGTACGGCTGACCGCAACAACAGTAGTACGCGACCTTCTTGCCGCGCGCGCATCAGATCAAGACATTGCGTGTCGAGCGCGCCGCCCATCTCGAAGACCACGTCGACGGCATCGGTAACTTCCGGAATGCGGATGATGTTCAGGCCTTTCGACAGGGTATCCACCTGCGGAGGCATCGCGTTCTGGTCGCCCACCGTCGATCAGCGAAACACTTTCAACGAACGGAACTTTTGAAGCGCTTCCGACAAAAAGATCACGTTCTGGCCCAGACCGTTTTGCCAGATGTTCTGGCCTTGATGCGTGACGACTGAAATTCCGACTCGAATGGTCATCTGATTAATATCCTGAAAAAACGAAATTGCGTTTTTAGAAATAGAGGTTCCGCGGCAAGTTGATCGTTGCCGGCACGGTTACAGTTGGGACAGCGCGTGCGATGCCAGAGACAGGCAGCATCGGGCGGAAGAGATAGAGGAAGAGGAATGCGCGAAATGCGCTGAACTTCCTGATAGGCGCGCTTCCGCGATTAAATATATCGGGGAACTTCTGAAGCTAAATATATAGAAAAAGCGCAGACATTCCCAGCGAAAGCCGAATTATTGAGACACGTCTTATGCCAGTCTCAAATCCAACTGAAGCCTCTTAACTAATTAATTTCGCAATTTGGATTTATCCGATTCACTTATCGAATAAATGAGAGGTGCGAGAACTCCATTGCGCGTGCGCTACGCGATCGCCTGCTGAAGCAGCGCGCACGAATCGATTCGAACGAGGAAGTCTGGTCGAGCACTGAAGGCTTTGGACCGAGAAGAGCAAAGGCGCGTCGGACCGCTCACGCGGCCGCGACGCGCCTTCGAACATCGGAAATTACTTATGCGGCGCCAACTCGCTTGCAGCGCGTGCGAGACGCGTGACCTCTTCCCAGTCCTGCGCGACAAGCGCGGCCTTCGGCGTAAGCCACGAGCCGCCGACGCACACCACGTTCGGCTGGGCAAGGAAACTGGTCGCGGTTTCGGCGGTGATGCCGCCTGTCGGACAGAATTTCAGATTCCGGAACGGCCCGTAGAACGCTTGCAGCATCGGAATGCCGCCCGCCTGCTGCGCCGGGAAGAACTTGACGATCTCGTAGCCCAGCTCCATTGCCGCGATAATATCGCTCGGCGTCATCACGCCAGGCAACAGCGGCAATCCGGCGTCCTGAGCAGCCTTGTGCATGTCCCTTGTCAAGCCCGGCGACACGCCGAACTGCGCGCCCGCCTTCTTCGCCTGCGCGCAATGCTCCGGCTTCGTGATGGTGCCCACGCCGACGACGATATCGTCGTCCAGTTGACTCGCCCGTTCGATCGCGGCAATGCCCACCGATGTGCGCAACGTGATTTCCAGCACCTTCACACCGCCCGCATGCAGCGCGCGCGACACGTGTTCGCCCTGCTCGACCGATTCGAATGCCAGTACCGGGATCACCGGTCCCAAACGCACGATTTCGCTTACCGTTTTCATTTGATGCGACTCCTGGGTTTTATGCGGCGCCATGTGCGCCAATCCGCGGATTTCCCTCAAGTTCGAGCCGTTTGCCCGTCGATGCAATCGTCAGTGATGCGTGGGGCGTGGGCCTTGTTCAATGCCGATGCCGCAGCGCGCGCGTTATCGCGAAGCGGGTTCCTTTCTCGCAGCGCCGCTGCTCCGTTTGCTCCGTCCGCCGTGTTCGTCGCGCCGATCAGCGGACCGAACACCGATGCGCCCTCTTCGGCCGGCAGCGCCGCGCTGCGGAACACGCCAAACAGTTCGCGACCGAAGCCGGCTTCGTTATCCGCCTGATGCAGCGGCGCCTCGACTTTCCGCGCAGCCCATTCCTTCTCGTCGATGTCGATATCGAACACGCCCGCGGGCGCGTCGATCACGAGCATGTCACCGGTGCGGGCCTTGCCGAGCGGCCCTTGTAGCAGCGCCTCGGGCGATACGTGGATCACCGCCGGCACCTTGCCGGATGCGCCCGACATGCGTCCGTCCGTAACGAGCGCGACGTGAAAACCCTGATCCTGCAACACGCCCAGCAACGACGTCAAACGATGCAACTCCGGCATGCCGCTCGCGCGCGCGCCCTGGAAGCGCACCACGGCGACGAAATCGCGCTTCAGTTCGCCCTTGTCGAACGCTTCCTGCACGTCTTCCTGAGAATCGAACACGATGGCCAGCGCCTTTACCACGCGATGCTCGGGCGCCACCGCCGAAATCTTGATGACGCCGCGCCCGAGCTTGCCCTGCATCAGACGCAAGCCGCCGTCCGGCTGGAACGGCTCGCCGATGCCGCGCAGCACCTTGGTGTCGTGGCTCTCCTGCGCGCCGTCGACCCATTGCAGCTTGCCGTCGATGAGCTTCGGCTCTTTCGTATAATACGACAGTCCGTGACCGACGACCGTCTGCACGTCTTCGTGCAACAAGCCGCCTTCGAGCAGATTGCGCACGAGAAACGCGACACCACCCGCCGCGTGGAAATGGTTCACGTCGGCCTTGCCGTTCGGATAGATCTTCGCGAGCAGCGGCACGACCTGCGACAGTTCGTCGAAATCGTTCCAGTCGATCACGATGCCCGCCGCGCGCGCGATCGCCACGAGATGCAGCGTGTGATTGGTCGAGCCGCCCGTCGCCAGCAGCGCGACGATGCCGTTCACGATCGCCTTTTCATCGACGACATGGCCGATCGGCTTGTAGTTGCCGCGCTCGAGCGTGATATCGAGCACGCGGCACGCAGCCTCGACGGTGAGCGCATCGCGCAGCGGCGTGTGCGGATGCACGAACGCCGCGCTCGGCAGATGCAGGCCCATCACTTCCATCAGCATCTGATTGCTGTTGGCCGTGCCGTAGAACGTACAGGTCCCATGACCGTGATATGCTGCGGCTTCCGCTTCGAGCAGCGCGCCGCGATCGCATTTGCCCGTCGCGAACTCCTGACGAACGTTGGCCTTTTCGTCGTTGGTGAGGCCGCTCGTCATCGGGCCAGCGGGTACAAAGATGGTCGGCAGATGGCCGAATTGAAGCGCACCGATCGCAAGCCCCGGCACGATCTTGTCGCACACCCCGAGGCAAAGCGCCGCGTCGAACATATTGTGGGTGAGCGCGACCGCCGTGCTCATCGCGATGACTTCCCGCGAAAACAGCGACAGTTCCATGCCCGCATTACCTTGCGTGATGCCGTCGCACATGGCCGGCACGCCGCCCGCGAACTGCGCGGTGCCGCCGTGCTCGCGTGCGGCTGCCTTGATGATGTCCGGAAAGCTCTTGTACGGCGCGTGCGCCGACAGCATTTCGTTATAGGATGACACAATGCCAATGTTCGGCTCGCGCACCGCCTTGATCGCAATCTTTTCCTGACCTTCGAGCCCGGCGAATCCATGCGCGAGATTGGCACAGGACAGCGCCTGACGCGCCGGAAATTTGCCATGCGCGGCATCGATGCGCGTCAGATACTTGGAGCGCGTCGGCTTGCTGCGCTCGATGATGCGTTCAGTGACTTTTTTGAGTTGCGAATGCGGGGAAACCATCGAAGCTCCTTCGTCTCACTCCCGGCGCACCTGCCGTCGAGGTATGGAGGTTGGATGTCGCGAGAATCGGCTGCTGGTCGGTTGTTGTTCTTCTTTGTCGAGCCCTCCTCCCTCCCCTCTTTTTATGATACTAGTAGAAAAACTACAATTCCACAATGCCAAATTAGACCGAGGCCGTTAAGTACAAGCAGAACTGCCAGCCCCGCCGTGCCTGAATCCCAGGGAAATCCCCGATAAAGCTAGCCGAGAACATGTAGTATTTGTGCATAACGTTACATTAGCTATAGTTGCAAGCAATTTTCAGCATAGGCGAGATTTCCGATGTTGCTGTCCCAAGTCGAAGCGATGCGCGAGCAACTGCGGCCGTCCGAGCGCAAGCTGGCGGACTACGTTCTCGAAGCCCCCCGCACGAGGTGCTCGACCTGTCGATGACCGATTTCGCCGCTCGCGCAGGCGTCAGCCAGCCGACCATTGCGCGGTTCTGCCAGGCGCTCGGCTTTTCGGGCTTTCGCGAATTCAAGATCCGTCTGGCCCAAGGCGTAGCAGCGGACCTTCCTACCGTTTATCGCGACGTGCGCACCGACGAACCAGCGGCGGGCGTCGCGGCCAAGGTGCTCGACCGGACTATCGGCGCGTTGATCGCCGTGCGTAACAGCCTGTCGTCGGACAGCGTCGCGACCGCGATCACGATACTCGCCGACGCGCGGCGCATCGAGTTCTATGGTGCTGGCGGATCGGGTATCGCGGCGCTCGACATGCAGCACAAATTTCTCAAATTGGGCGTGCCGTCTGTCGCATACTCCTCCGACCCGCATACGTACATCACTTCCGCCGCGCAGCTCGGACCGGGCGATATGGTCGTCGCGATTTCCAATACCGGACGCACCAGGGATATTCTCGACGCATGCAGATCCGCGCTCGATGGCAACGCCAAGGTCATCGCGATCACGCACGGCAACTCGCCGCTCGCGCGTATGGCGACGGTCGGATTATTCGCAAATATGGATAAAAACCCCGACATCTTTTCGCCGATGACATCGCGCGTGTCGCATCTCGCGATCGGCGATATTCTGGCTGTTGGGCTTTTGCTTGCACGCGGGCCGGCGCTCGCGGAGAGGCTCGCTGAGGCAAAGGACGTGCTGGAAGGACGACGGGTGGGAGCGTAGGCGACGGGGGTTTTCATCGCCGGATTTGAAGGTCCGGCGATCGTCTATGCTATTTGCATCTGTCTGTTTGTTCAGTAGGACCACACATGAGCCATTCCTTTTCCGTCGAGCGCTGCTTTAAGTCCTGCGTCTACGGTGGCCAGCCTAACGAGGCCATCGCATTGCTGGGTCAGCTCACTGCCTTGTTTCGAGATCGGCCGGGGGTGGATCCGCTGACGCTCATGAATGCAGCCGCCCTTTGGCCGGCCCCACAAGAATTGGAATTGGCTGCGAGAACGTTTCGCCATTCGCATGGCGGCGGCCATCGTATCGCTTCTCGGCAATACGGACTTTTCGCTCACGGTCGAGCGATTCACGCGATTATCGAGCTGCCGCGCCCTCATTCACAATCTCTTCGGCGCGGCCCCTTTGAACAACGCAGATCATGTTGCTCGCAAGTTTCTTCCTCGCCTCGGGGAGAACGGTACCGTCCAACTGCCATTTCCGGATGCGATCAGAAGACTCAGTCTTCTATGTAATTCAGAATCACGCCTGCCGCTCGACTATTCCGCGTGCATGCGTGTCGCGCGGCACGAGGCCGGCGGCTTCCAGCAGCAGGCGGATCTGGCAGATTTGAGCGGCGCGGGTTCTCACGTTTGGGCCGCGAGCACCGCGAGCTGGACGGGCTCGGGCAGCTTCGATGCGGCCCGGTACGGGCCAGCCAGTCCATTGGCGCCACGCGTACACGCCTGCAGCGTCTTCTCACTGATGTAGCGTCGGCGTGAACTGGGAATGGCGTATTCCTGCTGCGCGAGCTGCCGCACGATCTGGCTGCAGTTTGCCGCGACCCAACCGCTCACGGCTGACCTGCGGGCCGAGCACCGACAGGCGGAACAGCGCCTTCGGATCGATATCGTTCATGGAGGTCCCTGTCGAAGTGAAGGAGCCGCCATCAAAGCGCCGATCGTCGGCCCGCGGCAGTGAAGCAGACTGTGTGGAGTCTCCGCTACTGCGCGGGCAGCGCCGTCGCACAACGATCGGGAATCAGTCGATCATG
>JAQFVJ010000107.1 GCA_029439525.1 Caballeronia sp. BR6202001591004 | reverse complement strand
CTCTCATGACCTCAACTTCCTGAACCGCCCGGTGCGGACCCGCATGCCGGGTGGTGTGGCAGGGGGCACAGTCAGCGTTGACTGTCCCCTATGCCGATTTTCGGCTTGTTGGTTCGTTCGACTCTTACCACCAATCGGTGCCGAAGCTCACGCCAGAACCCCAGTAAGTACCACCACCGCCCCAGCCGCCGCTGGAGTAGCCGCCGTAGACGTTCACCGGCGGCGTGTAAGTAGTTAGTTCGACATCATCTTCGCGTCGTTGTCCATTTGCGCGGCCTTCTGCGATCGGCGAGCGCCTGCTTGTCGATGGCGTTAGCGCTCCATCTGCTGCTGCGTGAGCGTCTGCTGCTGCGGCATCGGCGTATCGGGCAGACGGCTGTAGATCGGCGACGGGCCCGGCGGGTCCATCGCGCAGCCCGCGATGAGCGCGGCGCCGGCAACGCAGGCGCCCAGTTTTCAGTTCTCAATGTTGCAGTCTTCATTTTTCGACCTCCAGCGGGCCGCACAAACTCATCAGGAATCCAATCATAGCGCGCGGCATGCGCCGCATCGTTCACATGAGACCGGCGCGCCCATGACCAATGGCCTGGATTGCGAGGCAATTTGCCCGCGTTAGTGTTCCTGATACCGGATGCCAGACTTCTTTTAAGATACCTTTCGAAACGAAAAGTTGCGCGACACCGACTGGATCGAAGTCGTAGCGCTAGCGCTGGTTGTAGGCTGGTTGTAGAACTCGCAGTGCACTTCGACGCTGCCGCGCTCCTCGATCACGCTATCCACTTCCTCGCGGCCGAGCATCTTCAGCATGCCCCGACTTTTTCACGCGAGCAGGTGCACTGAAAGCGCGCCGGCGCCGGCTCGACGTGCTGCACGTTCTCCTGCCAGAAGAGGCGGCGGAACACCATCTCCAGCTCTTCCTTCAGCAATTCCTCGTTCGACAGCGTGCTGCCGAGATGGCAAACGCGCTGCCACGTGTCCGCGCCGTGCTCGTCCGGGTGCGGCACAATACCGCCGTCGCCCGGCAGCTTCTGCAGCAGCATGCGCCCGCGCGGTCGGTGTCGGCCGCGAGCCACATGCGTGTGTCCAACTGCTCGGAGTGATGCAGTAGTGCTCGAGCACTTCGGCCATCGACGACAACGGCCCGTGTTCGCCCGATAGTGGCACGATGCCCTGGTACGGCCTGCCCGGGGGCTTCCTGTCGGACGGATCGAGCGTAATGACGCAACGGCCGTGGCCGTGGCGGTTGAGCAGTTCGGTGAGCGACAGGTTGCCGTCGAGCTCGCTTTCCGCGCCTTCCGCGAGCTTCGCGGTCGCGCGCAGCGTCAGATTCGAATTGCACTGCACGACCAGCATTTTCACCGGGCCGTCGCCGTAGATCCGCATGACCAGCGTGCCATCGAACTTGAGATTTGCCGACAGCAGCGCGCATGCGGCCATCATTTCGCCGAGCACGTTGCGCACGGCCGTCGGATAGGTACGGCGCGCGAGCACTTCCTGCCACGTGTGGCGCAGCGAGACGATCTCGCTGCGCACGGGCGCCGAGTTGAACATGAATTTCTACAACTGGTCGTTCACAATTCTTCTTTGGGTGTTAAGGCTGGCCGCCGTTTCTGTACCGCGCGGACTTCAGCCGATGCGCACGAGCTGCGCCTTGTAGAATTCGCGCCGGTCCGTGTAGCTCGCCGCGGACGCGCGCATACGGGCGATGTCGCTTTCCGTCGCCTGCCGCACCACTCGCGCGGGTGAGCCGAGAATCACGGAGTTATCCGGAAACACTTTGCCCTTCGGTGACGAGCGCGCCCGCGCCAACCAGACAATTGCGGCCGATTACCGCACCATTCAAGATCACCGCCTGAATCGCGATCAGCGAGCCCGCGCCGATGGTGCAGCCGTGCAGCATCGCCTGATGCCCGACCGTCACGCCTTCCTCGATCTTCAGAGGAAAGCCGGGGTCCGCGTGTAGCACGGCGCTTTCCTGAATATTGCTGTCGCGCCCGACGTAGATCGGCTCGTTGTCGCCGCGCAGTGTCGCGCCGAACCAGACGCTCGCGTTTCCCTCGAGCGTCACGCGGCCGATGATGGTCGCGGTGTCCGCGAGAAAGACGCTTTCGTGAATGGTCAGGGCGTGATCGCCGAGCTTGCAGATGGCCACTGTGTCTCCTGTCGCGTTGATCGGGGAGCGGGGCGCGGAGCCGCTCGCGTCGAGGCGAAGGCGCGTCCTGTCGAATTTCTGGTGCGTGTCCGGCGTTAGAATGCGCGCGTTGCCGGGGTGCTTCCACGCTTCGGCGCTCGCGAAAACGCGCGGTTGAGGACGTGCGCATTGTTGCGTTTCTTTTGTCTGACACGCCAGAGATTAACATTTTAGCCGTTTGCGGTGCGATGCCGCCGCGCATTCCGTATTCGAGAAAAATTGATCCAGAACCCCATTCGATGCCGTTCGGCGGCGCGTGCGTCCGAGTTTGCGTCCGCGAGACGGCGCTGGCCATCCTCCGGGTGTGCGATTCGTCGCACAAGGCGTCCCGCGCGCGCTATACGCGCGCGTGCAAGGCGGGCGACGCGCAGATCGACGTCAGCGCGGTGCTTTGCGAGCCTGACGGTCTCCCGGACGACCGACGAAGCCGGAACTCGTCGAGCTGTCGTCACTCAAGTGGTGCAGCATGCAATCCGACGCGGGCCGCGCCGTGCTGATCCACGCGCTTGCGCACATCGAATTCAGCGCGATCAACCTCGCGCTCGGTGCCGTGTGGCGTTTTCCGTCGATGCCGGAGGACTTTTACCGCGACTGGCTGAAAGTCGCGGCAGAAGAAGCACATTTTTCGCTGCTGACCGCGCGGCTCGTGGAATTCGGCCACGCCTACGGTGATTTCCCGGCGCACGACGGCCTATGGGACATAGCGTAGCGTACGCGCGGCGACGTGCTCGCGCGTATGGCGCTGGTGCCGCGCACGCTGGAGGCGCGCGGGCTGGAACGCGTCACCGCCCTTCGCAAGCGGCTCGCGCAGGCGGGCGATCACGCATCGGCGGCGATCCTCGACGTGATCCTGCGCGACGAGATCGGGCACGTGCTGATCGGCAATCGCTGGTTCCGCTTCCTGTGCGATGCCGCCGCGCTCGATCCGCATCCGACTACGCACGGCTCGCCGAACAATATCACGCACCTAAGCGCGCGGACCGTTCAACTTCGAGGCACGCCGCGACGCCGGTTTTGACGAAGCCGAATTTCGCGCGCTCGCCGGCCTGGACGAGGCGGACAACGCAAACCGAGCAGGCGCGCCATCTCAAAAAAACGCGCGGCGTCTATGATCGAACGATCATTTTTTTTCATCCGATCTGAGGCCGGATGAAAGATTCGCGCTCCGAGTTCATCGACGCGCGCAGTGTGCGTCTGCACGTGTGCCGCTGGGGCAATCCCGACATGCCGATGCTCTTCTTCATGCTGCACGGCTGGATGGACGTGGCAGCTTCGTTCCAGTTCGTCGTAGATGCGCTAGACGACGGCTGGCAGGTGCTCGCGCCCGATGCACGCGGCTTCGGCCTGTCCGACTGGCCGATGGCGAAGCAGGGTGGCGGGCATTACTACTTCCACGACTACCTCGCCGATCTCGAAGCGATCCTCGACCATTACACGCCGACGTCGCCGGCCAATCTTGTCGGTCACAGCATGGGCGCGAACGTGTCGCTGCTGTACGCCGACGTGCGGCCGGAGCGCGTGCGGCGCGTGGTCGCGAAGGCTTCGGGCTGATGACGGGGCGCATCCGGCGCAGGCGCCGGGCCGTATCGGCCGGTGGCTCGACGAAGTGGCCGAGCACCTCCTCAAGACGAATCCGCGTCTACCGTTGTCGCGGGCGCGTTTTCTCGCGCAGCACTGGTCGCATCAGGAAGCGGACGGGCGCTTTCATCTGCTTGCGGACCCGGCCCACAAGTTGCGCGCGGCATATCTGTATCGCATCGACGAAGCAATGGCTACGTGGTCACGCATTCAGGCGCCCGTGCTGCACATTGCGCTTGAAAACAGGGTTTTCGACGGAAAGTCTGCATAAACGACATGTCATGCCGTTAAAGTAGAACATCAACTATCTCCGCCGACGATGAACGCCGATCTGCATTGCCACTCCACCGTGTCCGACGGGCAGTTCGCGCCCACCGAGGTCGCCGCGCGCGCTCACGAAGGCGGTGTGACACTGTGGTCACTGACGGATCACGATCAACTCGGCGGTCAGCGTGAGGCACGCGAGGCGGCGCAAGCGCTCGGCATAAGCTATCTCGTGGGCGTCGAAATTTCGGTGACGTGGGCGAACCGCACCATCCACGTCGTCGGCATGAATGTCGATTCCGAGAACGAGCAGTTGCTGAAGGGCCTCGAATCCACGCGCAACGGCCGTGCGACGCGCGGCGTGGCGATCGGCGAGGCGCTGGCCGCGGTCGGCATTCCGGATTGTTACGAGGGCGCGCTGCGCTTTACCGACGATCCCGACATGATTTCGCGCACGCATTTCGCGCGCTATCTGGTGGAGCAGGGCTACGCGGAATCGACGTCCGACGTGTTCGCGCGCTATCTCGGCGATGGCAAGCCCGGCTTCGTCGAACATCGCTGGGCCAGACTCGCCGACTGCATGAAGTGGATTCGCGACGCGGGCGGCGAGCCGATCATCGCGCATCCGGGCCGCTACGCGTACACGCCGGTCGAATTCTCCGCGCTGTTCGATGAGTTCATCCAGATGGGCGGCCGCGCGATCGAAGTGGTAACAGGCAGCCACACGCCGGACCAATACCGCGAATACGCCGATGTCGTGCGTCGCTACGGCTTCGAGGCACCGCGCGGGTCGGACTTTCACGGCATCGGCGAAAGCCGCGTCGGTCTCGGTCAGTTGCCGCCGCTTCCGGACGATCTAAAATCGGTCTGGGAACGCTGGCTGTAATCGAAAACCGGTTTTCGCGCGTTTTTATATTGTAACCTCCGGGCGCACGTGATGGCGCGCACACTCCTTGCCTTCCCGCTCATCGTCGCAAGCGCCTCTCATGAAGGGAATCGCGCGCGAGCACGTGCGCTTGTGAGCCGGCTGTCCGCGCGGTTCACCCTCCGAGCAACGAACGAAAAGCGTCCCCATGTCTCAGTTCTTTCGTATTCATCCGGACAATCCGCAGCCGCGGCTCATCAATCAGGTCGTGCAGATCATCAAGGACGGCGGCATCGTCGCGCTGCCGACCGATTCGAGCTACGCGCTCGCTTGCCATCTCGACGACAAAAAGGCCGTCGAGCGCTTGCGGCGCATTCGCGGCATCGATGACAAACAGCATCTGTCGCTGCTCGTGCGCGATCTCTCCGAGCTCGCGACCTTCGCGATGGTCGACAACCAGCAATACCGGCTGATCAAGTCGGTGACACCGGGGCCGTATGTGTTCGCGCTGGAAGCGACCAAGGAAGTGCCGCGCCTGCTCTCGCATCCGTCGCGCAAGACCATCGGGCTGCGCGTGCCGGATCTCAGATCACGCTCGATCTGCTCGAAGCGCTCAGCGAGCCGCTGCTGGCGTCGACGCTGATTCTGCCGCCCGACACCGAGCCGCTCAACGACGCCGAGGAAATCCGCGAACGACTGGAAAAGCAGATCGACCTCGTGATCGATGCGGGCGCGTGTCCAGCGGAGCCGTTCACCGTCATCGATCTTTCGAGCGGCAAGTCGGTCCTCGTGCGCGCGGGGCGCGGCAGTCTCGAGCCTTTTGGACTGACAGTGTAAGCCACCTGCAATCGTCCTCGGAAGCGTCGCGGCGCGTCCACGCGATTTACATCATCGAGCCGAAACCGGCGCCGTTGCGCGCCTGTCGACGCCTGCCTGCTTGATACAATACACCCTATGGATCTTTCCCTGATACAAACCATCGCAGTCTACGCGCTCCCGGTGATCTTCGCGATCACCTTGCATGAGGCCGCGCATGGTTACGCCGCGCGCCTGCTCGGCGACAACACGGCCTACGTGCTCGGCCGTGTTTCGATGAACCCGATGCGCCATATCGACCCCATCGGCACCATCGTCATTCCGATCGTGCTGTACTTCGTCACCAGGGGCGCGTTCATGTTCGGCTACGCCAAGCCGGTGCCGGTCGCGTTCGGCAATCTGCGCAACCCGCGCTGGGGCGGCCTGTGGGTCGCGGCGGCGGGGCCGGGCAGTAACTTCGTGCAGGCGCTGCTGTGGGGCGTGCTCGCGGTGCTGCTGGCGGCGTTTCATGTCGACGAACCGTTCTTCACGTGCATGGCCGCGGCGGGCGTCAGCGTGAATCTGGTGTTCGGCGTGCTCAATCTCTTTCCGCTGCTGCCGCTCGACGGCGGTCGCATTCTGTCCGCGCTGCTGCCGGTGCGCGCGTCGCTCGCGTTCCAGAAAATCGAGCCGTATGGCTTCTGGATCGTGATGGCGCTCATCATGACCAACGCACTGACGCGCTTCTGGCTCGGGCCGCTCGTGAATGTCGGCTATTCGGCGGTGTCGGGTATCCTGAATCCGCTAGCTTCACTATTCCCATAACATCATGTTCCCTGACCGTATCTTCTCCGGCATGCGGCCCACCGGGTCGCTGCACCTCGGCCATTATCACGGCGTGCTGAAAAACTGGGTACGGCTGCAGTCCGAATACCCGTGCTTCTTCGCCGTCGTCGACTGGCACGCGCTGACGACGCACTACGAGACGCCCGAGGTCATCGAGAAAAACGTCTGGGAAGTGCTGATCGACTGGTTCGCCTCGGGCATCGATCCGGCGCAGGCTACGCTCTTCATCCAGAGCCGGGTGCCGGAGCACGCGGAACTGTCGCTGCTGCTTGGCATGGGCACGCCGCTCGGCTGGCTCGAGCGCGTGCCAACCTACAAGGAGCAGATCGAAAAGCTGGAGGAAAAGGATCTGGACACGTACGGTTTCCTCGGCTATCCGGTGCTGATGGCGGCGGACATTCTGCTGTATCGCGCCTCGCTGGTGCCGGTCGGTGAAGATCAGGTGCCGCACGTCGAGATGACGCGTGAGATCGCGCGCCGCTTCAACTATCTCTACGGCAAGGAGCCGGATTTCGAGGAGAAGGCGTTCGAAGCCGCGAAGAAGCTCGACGGCAAACGCGCGAAGCTGTATCACGAGTTGCGCGTCGCGTATCAGCAGGAAGGCGACGACGAAGCGCTTGAACAAGCCCGCGCGATGCTGCAGGAATCGCAGAGCCTGTCGATGAGCGATCGCGAGCGCCTGTTCGGCTATCTCGAAGGCGCGCGCAAGATCATTCTGGTCGAGCCGCAGGTGCTGCTTACCGAAGCGTCGCGCATGCCAGGCCTCGACGGGCAAAAGATGTCGAAATCGTACGGCAATACGATCGGCCTGCGTGAGGACGCGGCGACGATCGAGCAGAAAGTCCGCAAGATGCCGACGGACCCGGCGCGCGTGCGTCGCAACGATCCGGGCGATCCCGACAAGTGCCCGGTGTGGAAGCTGCACGAGGTCTATACCGACGAGAAGACGCACGAATGGGTGCAGAAGGGCTGCCGTAGCGCGGGCATTGGCTGTCTCGAATGCAAGCAGCTGGTGATTGAAGGCATCCTGCGTGAACAGCAGCCGATGCTGGAACGAGCGCAGAAGTACATGGACGATCCGTCGCTCTTACGCGCGATCGTCGCGGACGGCTGCGACCGCGCGCGCAAGTTCGCCACGGAAACCATGCGCGACGTGCGCGAGACCATGGGCCTGTCCTACAGCTGATGGAGGCGGGCGTTCCGAGCGACTGGGTCACGCGCCGGGCGCATCTCGTCGCGCCCGGCGCGGATGTGCTGGATGTCCCGTCGGGCCCGCGGCCGCCATGCGCGCTGGTTCGCGTCACGCGGCCACGCCGTGCTCGCGGTCGATCGCGGAGGCGCTTCGTCGATGTCCTCGAGCGAGCGAATCGAGACGCTCGTCGCCGATCTGGAAAACGGCGAGCCGTGGCCGCTGCCCGCTGACCGGACGTTCGGCGCGGTGATCGTGACGAACTATCTGCATCGACCGTTGTTCAGGCACTTGATTGATGCCGTCGCGCCGGGCGGCGTGCTGGTCTACGAAACCTTCGCGGTCGGCAACGAAAGCGTCGGCAGCCGTCGAATCCGGCATTCCTGCTTCGGCCGGGCGAGTTGCTCGCCGCGGTGCGCGTCAGCGCCTACAAAGACGGCTTTCTCGAAACGCCGCGTCCTGCCTTCGTGCAGCGGATTTGTGCGGTGCGAGAGCCGCACGCGGGCGTCAACGCTGGCGAAATCCCGCTCACGATTGGTAACACGCCTGCGGGTCCGCACCGTTACGTATTGACCGGCTAATCCGCTACAATCGTGTAAGATCGCTTTTTGCGATTAAATTCATAGAGTTTCATGACAAACGGAACTAACGGCGGAACCAACGGCGGCATCACGATCCGCGGCAGCATTCCTGCCATCGTCACACCGATGCATGAGGACGGTAGTCTCGATCTGTCGGCGTTTCGAAAACTCGTGGACTGGCACGTCGAACAAGGCTCGAGCGGTCTCGTCGTGGTCGGCACGAGCGGCGAATCCGCGACCTTGTCGGTCGAGGAACACGTCCTGATGATCCAGACGGCCGTCGAGCAAGCCGCGAAGCGCTTTCCGATCATCGCGGGCGCGGGCGGCAATTCGACCGCTGAGGCCATAGAACTGTCGAAGCAGGTGAAGAAGGTCGGCGCCGACGCGACGCTCCAGGTGGTTCCGTATTACAACAAGCCAACGCAGGAAGGCATCTATCGCCACTTCAAGGCGATCGCGGAAGCCGTCGACCTGCCAGTGATTCTTTACAACGTGCCGGGCCGTACTGTTGCCGACATGAGCAACGAGACCATCCTGCGCTGCGCGGACGTGCCGGGCATCATCGGCGTGAAGGAAGCGACGGGCAACATCGATCGCGCGGCGCATCTCATCAAGCACGCACCGGCGCACTTCGGCATCTACAGCGGCGACGATCCCACCGCCATCGCGCTGATGCTGCTCGGTGGCCACGGCAATATCTCGGTGACGGCGAACGTCGCGCCGAAGGAAATGAGCCAGCTCTGCCGTGCCGCGATCGAGGGCGACGCCGTCACCGCGCGCCACATTCATTTGCAACTGTTGTTGCTGCACAAGCAACTGTTCTGCGAGTCGAATCCGATTCCGGCCAAGTGGGCGTTGCAGGCACTCGGCCGTATGGAAGGCGGCATCCGTCTGCCGCTCACGCCGCTCGATGCGCGCTTCCACGACGTCGTGCGCGACGCGTTGCGCGACGCAGGGCTGCTCGCCTGACCGCGCCTGCATGCGGCGGCGCGTTACGTCAGCTAGTCACACGTCCGCCGCAAGCAATCGTCATGCAACCGCATCGCCACTCATCCATTGCCGCTCATGCGCCTCACTCACGGCGTCGATGCCCCGCAGAACTAAGCTAAGGCTCGACGCGAGGCAATGCATTATCCACAGCAAAGAAGGACCTCATGAAACGTTCCGCTCTTCTCACTCAAGCCAAACGCCTGAGCGTGCTGTCGCTTGGCGCGAGCGCCATTCTCTCGCTCGCCGGTTGCGACACGCTGAACGACTGGCTCGCACCGGACCGCGTCAACTACAAGACCGCTGAAACCGCGCCGAATTTGACCGTGCCGTCGGATCTATCGACGGCCGACATCAGCCAGCGCTATGCTGCGCCGCCCGCCATCAATACGCTCGGCGGGACCGCGCAGCGCACGCCGACGCCCGCTGGCAATCTGACACTCGGCGTGCCGAACACGCAGGATTTGCTCGGCATGCACGTCGAAAGCGACGGCGATCGCCGCTGGCTCGTGGTCGATGGCCGCACGCCCGATCAGGTCTGGCCGCAACTGGCGGAATTCTGGACGGAGAACGGCTTCACGCTGAAGACCGATTCGCCGCAGACCGGCATCATGGCGACCGACTGGGCGGAGAACCACGCGAACATTCCGAATGACTGGTTCCGCAACAGCATCGGCAAGCTGCTCGATTTCGCGTATTCGTCAGGCACGCGAGATATGTTCCGCACGCAGGTGGATCGCGCGCAAGACGGTTCGACCGATATTTCCGTCACGCACAGCGCGATGGAAGAAGTGCTGACGGGTCAGGACAAGACCTCGTCGCGCTGGGAAACGCGTCCGCGCAATCCGGCGCTCGAAGTCACGATCCTGCAGAAGATCATGCAGAAGTTCGGCCTCACCGAAGACCAGTCGAAGCAGCTGATCGCGCAGGCGCGTCCGGCGGTCGCGAAGGTCGCGGTGGATCCGAGCGGCGGCTCGACGCTCGATCTCGCCGAGCCGTTCGATCGCACATGGCTGCGTGTGGGTCTCGCGCTCGATCGCACCAACTTCACGGTCGACGATCGCGATCGCGACAAGGGCATCTACTACGTGCATTATTTGGACTCCATGGCGGATCTGAAGAAGGACGGTCTGTTTGGCAAGTTCTTTTCGAGCAACACGCCGAAGCCCACGCGTCAGTTCCTCGTCAACGTGAAGCCGAAGGCCGATTCGTTGACGCAGGTCGGCGTGGTCGATGCGAACGGCCAGCCGGATACCTCGTCCGATGCGCTGCGCATCATGTCGCTGCTGCACGCGCAGTTAAACTAATCGCCACCATGATCGCATCGTGAGGTTCGCCAGCCTCGGCAGCGGCAGTGAAGGCAACGGTTTTTGCTCGTCGAAGCGGCGAGCTACACGACGACTACGCGCATCCTGCTCGATTGCGGCTTCTCCGCGAAGGAAGCGCAACGTCGTCTCGAACGCCTCGGCTGCCGCGCCGAGGATCTCGATGCGATCGTCAACACGCACGAACATACGGATCACATCGGCAGCGCATTGACGCTCGCCCGCAAGTGGTCCATTCCGCTTTATATGAGCTGGGGCACGGCGCGTGCCGTCGGCGCCGATGAAGCCGATGTCGATCTGCAGGTGCTATGGCGCGATGAGAGCGTCGCCATCGGCGACCTGAGCGTGTGCTGCATACCGCCGTGCCACACGATGTGGTGCGTGAGCCGCTGCAATACGTGTTTCTGGGCGCACGCAGGCTTGGCGTGTTGACGGATGTAGGCGTCTCGGCGCCGCACGAGCGTGCTGAGCGGCTGCGATGCCCTCGTGCTCGAATCCAATCACGATGTCGAGATGCTCGCGGTAAGCCGCTATCCGCCTTCGCTCAAACGGCGCATCGGCGGGACGCATGGACACCTGAATAATGAAGCCGCGTCCGCGATCCTCGACTCACTGGATCGCGCGAAGCTGCGGCACGTGGTCGCGGCGCATCTGAGTCAGCAAAACAATTTGCCGCATCTCGCGCAGGCGGCGCTTGCGGGCGTAGGGTGCATCGGCGATCGAGGTCGTGGTCGCCTCGCAGAATGAAGCTTCGACTGGCTCCCGCGTTCTAGAGAAGACGACTAGAGCGCACAACGAACTCAGAAAGCGGACACAAAAAAACCGGCCCTTGGGCCGGTTTTTTTCCATCCAGGGCCGTTCGCCTCAGGCAAGCGGACCGTGGCATGACGTCCGAGCTTACTGGCTTGCGCCCGAAGCCGGAGCAGCAGCGTCCGAGTTCGAAGAAGCAGCGCCAGCAGCCGAAGCGCTCGATGCAGCTGCGTTTGCGTCCGAAGCCGCAGTGGCGGGAGCCGAAGCAGCCGACGAATCGCTGGCAGCGCTCGGAGCAGCCGAATCGCTAGACTTGTTGCATGCAGCCAGAGCAACAGCAG
>JAQFVJ010000106.1 GCA_029439525.1 Caballeronia sp. BR6202001591004 | reverse complement strand
GCTTCTTCTCGTTCCTGCCGACGGCGTATCACGGCGTGTCCGAACTCGGGCTCTCGGGCTGATCGCGGGCGTGGAGATGTTCAGTCACATCGTGACCAACATGACGCTGCGGCCCGCGCTCATCAAGATGTTCGCGCCGCCGGGCGAAGCGAGTTCGCCGGGATTTCCGGTGCTCGCTCCCGTCGATGAATTCCTCGACCGTCATCGCAAGCCGGTACTGATCGGCACGCTCGTGGTCGTGATCGGCGCGCTGCCGCTGCTCACACAACTGCACTTCGACTTCAACCCGCTGCATCTGAAAGACCCACATTCGGAGTCGATGGCGACGCTCGATTCGATCAAGAACACGCCCGAAGGCGCGGTGAACAACGTGGCTATGCTCGCGCCGACGCTCGCCGATGCAAACCGCATCGCGGACAAGCTGCGCGCGCTCCCGCAAGTGGGCAGCGCAACCACGCTCTCCTCGCTGATTCCCGACAAATCAGCCGAAGAAGCTCGAGCTCATCAAGGCCACCGCCGATTACTGCTGCCCGTGCTGGATCAGCAAACGGCATCGCCGGTGACGGACGAAGTGCGCGTTGCCGCGTTAAAGCGCGTGTCGAGCGCGCTGTCGCTCACCGCCGACGATCACCCCGGCCCCGGCGCAAACGAGGCGAAGCATCTGTCGCAGACGCTGACGAAGCTGGCGCAGGCCGATGCCGCCACCCGCGACCGCGCCGATCACGCGATGGCCGATCCGTTGCGCATCGGGCTGGCGCAACTGCGCGCGCTGCTCACGCCGACGCAAATCACGCGCGAGACGCTGCCACCGTCGCTCGCGGACGACCTCCAACGCGAAGGGTCAGACGCTCGTGTCGGTGTCGCCGAAGGTGCCGAAGGGCGCCGAGCCGGGCGACGACACGCTGCTCGCGCACTTCGCGGATGCGGTACAGAAAGCCGAGCCGAATGCGATCCGCGGGCCAATTTCGGTGCGGCATTCGGTGGAATTCATCATCAAGGCGTTCCAGCAGGCCGCGCTCTATTCGCTGATCACGCCCGCCCCGCTGTTGTGGATGGCCCTGCGACGTTTTGAGAACTTTGGTACCTTTGCTCGTCTCCGCGATTGTCACGCTCGAGCTGTGCGTCGTCTTCCGGATGCCGCTGAACTTCGCGAACATCATCGCGTTGCCGCTCATGCTCGGAGTCGGCGTGGCGTCAAGATCTATTCCGTGATGGCGTGGCGCTCGGGGCAGACGCGTCTGTTGCAGTCGAGCCTCACGCACGCGGTGATGTTTAGCGCCGCGACCACCGCGACCGGGCAGTCTGTGGTTCTCGCATCATCCCGGCACATCCAGTATGGGCAGGCTGCTCGCGCTATCGCTGTTTTGTACGCTGATCGGAGCCGTGGTGTTCCACCGGTATTGATGGGCAAACCGCGCCGCGTGCGCACGGCGGACCGGGCGAAACTGCGAGTGGCTCAGCGCCATGACAACCTAAGAGGATCGAAGAATGACGACGGCCCTAGCCGCCCGTGCAACGCGCAAACGGGGAATGAGCCTCACGATCGCCGCCGCAATCGCGATGACGGGTTGCGCAACCGGCCCGGACCGCAATCCGAAAGATCCGCTCGAGCCGATGAACCGCACCATTTTCAAGTTCAACGACACGCTCGACACCTACGTTGCGAAGCCCGTCGCGCAATTCTATGTGGACTACACGCCGAGCCCGTTCCACACCGCCATCAGCAATTTCTTCTCAAATCTGTGCGACTTCGGTAATTTCGACAACAACCTGCTGCAACTGAAGATCACCGACGCCACCGAAGACCTGATGCGGATCGCGATGAACTCGGTGTTCGGTATCGGCGGCCTAATCGATATCGCGTCGCCTGCCGGCTTGCCGAAGCATCATCAGGACTTCGGTCTGACGCTCGGCCATTATACGGCGTGCCTTCCGGACCGTATCTGGTGATTTCACTCCTCGGCCCGAGCTCGTTCCGAGATTCGACGACGTGGCTCGTCGCCTGGCGCGTGAACCCGATCCGCTATGCGGACGACTACATCCGCTGGCCGCTGTACGGTTTGAATTTCGTGAGCGCGCGCCGATCTGCTCGGCGCGACGGATCTGTTTTCGCAGGCGGCGCGCGATAAATACGCGTTCGTGCGCGACGCCTATTCGCAGCGTCGCCAGTTCCAGTTGACGGGCGGCGGCGCGGCATCGCTGCCGGATTACGGCGATGAGGGCGCATCCGCGCCGGCAGGCGCCAGCGCGCCGCCGGGAACGACGGATGGCAGCAGCTCGGAACAGGGCTTGCCGACCTACACGGATCCGGGCGCGGCGGCATCGCCCGCGGGCGGAATGGGCGCGAAGTCGCCATCGCCGAGCGAAGGCGGATCGAGTGGCACCAGTGGCACGGACGGCACGCCGTCGCCGAGTTCGAGCAAGGGGCAAGGCTTACCGCAATATCAGGATCCGGCGAAATAGTTTTCGACGCGGCGACGATGCTGCAAAACGAAACGGGCGCCTCGGCGCCCGTTTCGTTGTTTTAGGGTGGATTGGTTTCAATGGCGTTCAAAACTTCGCCCTTCTTCCCACGCGGCGGCGGCAACTTCATAAATGCCACCGTCTCGCCGACCCACTGCGAGGACGACGATATCCGGTTGTTCGTCGCTGTCTCGCACCAGATAAACCAGCCGATATCCGATGCCTCGCAATTTGATCTTGTAGCCCACCAGCGGCGAGCGGAGTTCGGCACTGGGTAATCTCGGCGTCTGCAAGCGCTTTTTCAGCGCACTCTTGAACAGCGCTTTGACGGAGCCGTCCAGGTCCGCCCAGTCTTCGAGTGCTTCGGGCACGAATCGGAGCTCATGCGTCATTACATGTCATCGAGATTGACCTTGACGGAGCGCTCCACCGATTTCAGACGCGACTGAACGAGCTTCGACAATTGGCGATCGTCGTAGAGTTCGGCGATCTCGGCCATTAGCTCGGGCGACACCGTGTAGAACACCGGCCGATTGTGATTGAGCACAACGACTGGTTGACGGTGGGCCTCTTCCATTACCTTTCTGGGGTTCTGCTTGAACTCGGAGATACTGACAGACAACACGCTGTGTATGCGCTCCATGGTCGTAAAATTGGGCTAAATTCAGAGCGAATTTTAGACTGTAAATTCTGCGTTTGCAAAACGAAGCGGGCGCCGAGGCACCCGTTTTGTCGTTCAAAGCTTAGTGTGCCGCGTCCTCGATCCGTTCTTCAGATCGTCGCCGGAAAGTTTCCGCGCTTCCCACGCTGGCTTTGTCACTGTCGCGCCGATGCGCCTCAAACAACTCATCGGCGTAGCGAATCTGCGTGCGGCCATGCGGCGCGGGTTCGCCGGTTTCGTCCAGATTGACGAACACCATCTTCTCGATGGTCAGAATGCTCGTGCGCGTGATCTTGTTGCGCACTTCCGCGCGCAGCGTGATCGACGTGCGTCCGAAATGCGTCGCCGTGATGCCCAGCTCGATGATGTCGCCCTGACGCGCCGAACTGACGAAGTTGATCTCTGACATGAACTTGGTCACGACGCGCTGATTATCGAGCTGCGAGATGGCGTAGATGGCGGCTTCCTCGTCAATCCAGCGCAGCAGGCTGCCGCCGAACAAGGTGCCGTTCGGGTTCAAGTCTTCCGGCTTGACCCATTTGCGGGTATGAAAATTCATCTGATGTTCCTCACTCTGCCTGCGGCCGCGCGGTGCGTTCGCGCAATTTGCCGAAGGGTCTTTAATTATATCAAATTGAGGGTTAACCCGCATAAAACAAGGACGCTTTGACGACATCGATACCCACCCGACGCGAAGGCCCACGCCAACGCCTGCACCGTTACGCTCGAAGGCATGTCTCGCTACACCTACCACCGTCATCGTGATCTGACGCCTGCAGAGTTTTTTCTTTTCATTGCCATCGATGAAACCAAAAAGCAATTGGGCATCAACGATCTATTGGCCGCATCCGGCGTACTGCTTGGTCAAAACGACGTGCTCATTGCCGGCACAAGCTCGGCGACGCGACGCCGAACACAAGCGTGGCGGCGCTTGCGTCCCGCGCTGCGCTGCCTTATGGACTTGCGCATCCGGCTACCAATGATCACCAGAATTGGCGTCCGAGGTATGCGCATCGCATTTACACGAAATCTCGGCGCATTCGTCGGGCGAACCATCCCGGTCGCAAGTACCGTCATGCTTTCGGCCGACGCGATCATGATCATGCTTCACTCCATGCGCCGCTATAATGATGTGGCCTCGGAGGACCGCTTACCCTGACCAACGACGCCATCTAGAGCCAGCTCGAAACATTCACGCGCCACGAGCTCGGTGCATCGCTATTCGGCCGTCTGACGCTCGCGCTTTCGTCGCGTCTGGAGGAAGATTTGCATCTCACTGGCACGGACGCGGTCGGATTCATCGACAAATAGGCGGAAACATTCCACGTGTCCGCGCCCAACTTTCCTTACGCGCGGTACTTCGGAGATGAGGAATTCGATCCGGTCGGATCGGTGCTCGGATTGTTTTTCAAGTGGCATCGTCAGCGTGAGCTGATTCCACTGACGCTGGGCATGCTCGCCGACGCGATGCGGCTCGGTCTAGGATACAGCGCTGCTCGAAGCACAAAACAGCGCGTGAATGCGCCGCTGCGTGCGCCAAACGGTCACCACATCAAACGGAACCCCAGCGCCCTCGCCACATCCAGCGCATGCCGCGCCTGCACGAGCGAAGTCCGCACGGCGCGGGCATCCGACGCCAGCCGCAACAGCGCGCCGAGTTGCGCGGGCTGACGTATCAGCTCACGCAGAATCGGACCGATAGCCGTGGTGCCATCGTCCCGCAAGCTTGCCGTCGCAGCCGGCGGCAAGGTGCGCCACGCCGGATCGACGACCGCGCGGCACACCGCGAACGGCAGCCCGCGCGCCGTGGCGATCGCGCCGGCGATATGCGACTCCATATCGACGGCCAGCGCGCCCGTGGAAAGATTGAGCGAGCGTTTTTCCGCTTCGCTCTTGACGGGCGCGGTGATGCCCGCCATCGTGCCGAACCGCGTGATGCGTTCGAGCGGCGTGCCCGCAAACGCCTCGGCGATGCGCGCCGACCACGCCGCATCCGTCTTCAGAGGTCCGAACGGCCCGCACACCGTGTCCGCAACGATCAGCGCGCCCGGCTCCAAATCCACCGCCAGTCCGCCCGCCGTGCCGAAGCTCACGATGCCCGAGCAGCCGCGCGAAAGCGCATCGGTCAGCGCACGTTCGAGCCAGTCGGCGCGCGCCGCATAGACGGCTTCCACGCCGCGCCCGCGCGCGATCCGCGCCTCGAATGCCATGCCGGTTACCGCAATGACCGGTGCATCGCCGCGCGACACGCTCACGGAGCGCGGCCCGGCGTGCTCACATGCCCACCGTTACGCGCGTCTGGCCCTCGCGCGTCAGGTTGCGGTAGCGCGCGAGGGCCCACAACGGGAAGAACTTGCGATAGCCGTGGTAGCGCAGATAGAGCACGCGCGGAAAACCCGTCGCGGTGAAGCGCGTCTCGTCCCACAGGCCGTGGCCCTTCTGCGTCTTCAACAGCCAGTCGATGCCGCGCGCCACCGCCGGATCGTCGACACGGGCCACCGCCATCAGCCCGAGCAGCGCCCACGCGGTCTGCGATGCCGTGCTCGTCGCCTGCTCGTAGCCGCGATAGTCGTCGAGCTTGTAGCTGTCGCCGTCCTCGCCCCAGCCACCATCCGCGTTCTGGATGCCGATGAGCCAGTCCGCGCCGCGCTTCACGCGCGTATCCGTCGGCGCGATGCCCGCCGCGTTCAGCGCGCCCAGCGCCGACCACGTGCCGTAGATGTAGTTCATGCCCCAGCGGCCGTACCAGCTGCCGTCGCGTTCCTGATCCTTCAGAATGAAATCGAGCGCGCGACGCGCCGGCTCGCTGTTGGCGGGCGTCTCGCCGAGTTGCGCGAGCATCGACAGACAGCGCGCCGACACGTCGACCGTCGGCGGATCGAGCAGCGCGCCGTGATCCGAGAACGGAATGTTGTTCAGGTAGTACTGGGTGTTTTCCGGTTCGAACGCGCCCCAGCCGCCGTCGCTGCTCTGCATGCCGACGATCCACTCGCGGCCGCGCGCGATCGCCTCGCCGTACATCGCGGTGCCGTTCTCGCAATCGGCACGCTCCATCGCCATCGCGACGACCGCGGTGTCGTCCACGTCCGGGTAATGCGGATTGGCGAACTGGAACGCCCAGCCGCCGGGCCGCACGTTCGGGCGACGCGAAATCCAGTCGCCGCGCACATCGAGAATCTGCAGCGGCTGCAGCCATTCGAGACCGCGCGTGACTGCCGCGCGCGCCTTCGGCATGCCGGTTTCGAGCAGCGCATGCGCCGCGAGCGACGTATCCCAGACCGGCGACAGACACGGCTGGCAGTACGCTTCGTCATCGTCGGCTTCATCGACGATCAACAGCTTGTCGAGCGACTTGCGCGCGATCGCGCGGTTCGGATGCTCGGGCGGGTAGCCCAGCACGTCGTACATCATCACCGAGTTGGCCATTGCCGGGAAAATCGCGCCGAGGCCGTCCTCGCCGTTCAGGCGCTCGTCGACGAAACGTACGGCTTCGGCGATCGCGCGTTCGCGGCCGGCTTTCGGCAGAACGGGATCGGCCACGCGCAGGATCGAATCGACCACGCGGAAGAACGTGAACCAGCCGCGACTCTGATGCCCCGAGCAAGACGGCATGCCCGTGTTGACGGGCGGATCGCGGAACACTTCGTCGATGCGCACGCCGCGCGGATTG
>JAQFVJ010000105.1 GCA_029439525.1 Caballeronia sp. BR6202001591004 | reverse complement strand
GAAGCGTGTCATGCAAACAAATACACGAAAACGTTTCGAAGCCCCAAATCAGGCGGGCAATTGCAATAATTGCGCCTGAAGTTTCTCAATAGTGGTTTCGTATTCTGCCAGTCTTTTGCGCTCCTGTTCAACGACGGGCGGCGGTGCTTTTGAAACAAAGCTTTCGTTTTTCAGCTTCGCGTTACATTTGCCAACTTCGGCCGTCAGGCGGTCGACTTCCTTGCTCAGACGCTCGCGTTCGGCCGCTACGTCGATCTCGACCTTCAGCACCAGCCTGGCCGTGCCGACGATCGCCACCGGCGCGCCTTGCGCTTGTCAGACAACAAACCGAGATAGGTGGAGACAATGACCCTTTGCAACGGTCGGGCCGCGCTGCGCACGTTGGTGGCCGCTGCTGCGTTATGCAACGCGGCGTTGATGACGGCGAGCCCCGCTCAGGCGGCGCGCGACGCGAAGTTCGTGCTGATCAGCCACGCGCCGGATTCGGATTCGTGGTGGAACGTCATCAAGAATGCGATCAAGCAGGCGGGATGAAGACTTCAACGTGCAGACCGATTACCGCAATCCGCCCAACGGCGATATCGCGGACATGTCGCGTCTGATCGAACAGGCCGCCGCACGCAACTACGACAGCGTCATCACTACCATCGCCGATTTCGACATGCTGAAAAACTCGATCCAGAAAGTCACGGACAAGAAGATTCCGCTCGTGACGATCAACTCGGGCACCGAGGAACAGAGCGCGCAACTGGGCGCGATCATGCATATCGGCCAGCTGGAATATGTCGCGGGCAACGAGGCCGGAAAAAGGGCGAAGGCTGCCGGCGTGAAGTCGTTCCTGTGCGTGAATCACATCGCCACCAACACGGTGTCGTTCGATCGCTGCAAGGGCTTCGCCGATGCGCTCGGCATCGACAAGGCCTCGACGATCGATTCCGGACAGAACCCGACGAAAATTCAGTCGAAGGTGTCGGCGTATCTACGCAATCATCCAGACACACAATCGATCCTGACGCTCGGCCCCGTTCCCGCTGCCGCGACGCTCAAGGCCGTCACGCAAATGAGCCTGCAAAACAAGATTTATTTCGTGACTTTCGACTTCTCGGATGAAATTGCCAAGGCGATCAAGGACGGCGCGATCAAGTTCGCCATCGATCAGCAGCTGTACTTGCAGGGCTATATCCCGGTCGCGGTGCTCGCCATCGTGAAGAAGGAGCACACACCACCGATCCGGCGAAGATCCGCCAGATTCTCGAAGCGAATCCGAAGTTCAAGGCGCGTCTTTCGACCTACGGACTGAAACCGTCGTACGGACCGAGAACATCCGTTCGGGTCCGTGCTTCATCACCAAAGACAATCTCGACAAGGTCGTGAAGTACGCGGGTCAGTATCGCTGATCCACGTGTGACCTCTTCCGGGCGGCCTGCTTCTCCGTACATAGACAGAACCGCCCGCTTTTATCAGCTTCGGACGTCCCTGGCTGCGTCCCTTCGCGGATGCGGCGGGGACACGCACATCGGTACTGCATCGACATCGAGTCTCAAGGAGCCGTCATGGGCATAGCCGGCAAGCATTACCCTCCTCACGTGAACCCTCAGCAGGACAACGCTGAAGCAACGGACAAGGCGAAGGCCGCCGATGAGCGCGTACGTCAGCAATCGTGGTTCGGCCATCTGCTGAATGAATCGCCCGGAATTCGCGGCGATTTCCGGCACCGTGCTGGTGTTCGTCGTGTTCGGCTTCGGCGCGGGATCGTCGGGCATGTTCAACCTTGATGGCGTGATGAACTGGTGGCACCGCCTATCTCGGCGTGCTCGCAGTCGGTGCGTGTCTCCTGATGATCGCCGGCGAATTCGACCTGCCCATCGGCTCGATGATCGGCTTCGCCGGCATGATGGTCGCGCTGCCAGCCGTCTATCTCCACTGGCCGATTTCGATCGCGATCCTGTTCGCCTTCGTCTGCTCGATGCTGCTCGGCGGCACCGAACGGCTACCTCGTGATGAAGACGCGCCTGCCGTTGTTGATTGTGACGCTGGCGTTCCTGTTCATTCTGCGCGGCCTCACGCTCGCGCTGTCGATCATGTTCGCGGATCGCACCATCAATCTCCCGGCGTCGGCAATCTCGCGCAGGCCGATCCGATCGTCAATACGCTGTTCCACGGCGTCGCGCTGAACGGATTCTTCACCTGGCTCGCACACATGGGCATCGGGAAGCTGCTCGACAGCGGCCAGCCGCTCGTGCCGGGCATTCCGAAAGTCATCATCTGGTGGCTGGCGCTCACGACGGTCGGTGCGTTCGTGCTCACCAAGACGCGCTACGGCAACTGGATTCTCGCCGTTGGCGGCAATGCGAACGCCGCAAAGAACGTCGGCGTGCCCGTCAAGCGCGTGAAGATTTCGCTGTTCGTGCTGACCGCGTTCTGCTCGTGCCTGTTCGCCGTGCTGCAAGTGTGCGACATCGGCTCGGCGACGGATCGCGGCCTGCAAAAGGAATTCGAAGCGATCATCGCGGCGGTGATCGGTGGCACCTTGCTCACGGGCGGATACGGTTCGGTCGTCGGCGCGTGTTTCGGCGCGCTGATCTTCGGCGTGGTTCAGATCGGCATCACGTATACGAACGTCAGTTCCGACTGGTTCCGCGTGTTCCTCGGCATGATGCTGCTGATCGCAGTGCTCTTCAACCACTACGTGCGCCGCCGCGTTTCGCAGGCTCAATAAGGGGAGATTCGACATGAACGACGACAACATCCTCGCGCTGGAAAACGTCAGCAAATACTTCGACTTCGGCAAGGTGATCGCACTCAACGGCGTCACGTTGCGGCTGAAGCGCGGCGAAGTGCACTGTCTGCTCGGCGACAACGGCGCCGGGCAAGTCCACGCTCATCAAGACGCTCGCGGGCGTGCATGCGCCTTCCGACGGCGAATATCTCGTCGATGGCAAGCCGGTGCATTTTCAGTCGCCGAAGGAAGCGCTCGATCTCGGCATCGCGACCGTGTATCAGGACCTCGCGCTCGTGCCACTGCGCTGCTGTCGGTCGCGCGCAATTTCTTCATGGGACGCGAGCCGCAGAAGAAGCGCTTCGGCATCAGCGTGATGGACCTCGATCTCGCGGCGGAAACGTCGCGCGCCAAGCTCGCGGAAATGGGCATCAACGTGCGCGATCCGCATCAGCCGATCGGCACGATGTCGGGCGGCGAGAAGCAATGTCTCGCGATCGCGCGCGCGATCCACTTCGGCGCGCACGCGTACTGATTTTCGACGAGCCGACCGCCGCGCTCGGCGTCAAGCAATCCTTCAACGTACTCAAGCTGATCCACAAGGCCGCGAAAAAGGCATCTCGGTGATCTTCATCACGCACAACGTGCATCATGCGTATCCGATCGGCGATTCGTTTACGCTGTTCAATCGCGGCCGCTCGATGGGCACGTACACGAAGGACATCATCAGCAAGAACGAAGTGCTCGACATGATGACGGATCGTCGGCGAATATCGCTTTCGGATGCGTGCGTCTGGGCCTCAAGGCATCGATGCTCGCGCGCGTCGGCAATGATCACATGAGCCGCTTTCTCACCGAAACGCTCGAACGCGAAGGATGCGATACGAGTCATCTGCGGGTCAACCACGAACGTCTGACCGGACTCGTGCTGCTGGGTCTCGAAGATCGCGATACGTTTCCGCTCGTGTTCCGCTCGTGTTCTATCGTGAGAACTGCGCGGACATGGCCGTCGACGAAGCCGATTTCGACGAGGCGTATATCGCGTCTTCCAAAGCGCTACTCATCACCGGCCCGCACTTCTCGACGGAACAGGTGAATCGCACGAGCCGCTGCGTGCTCGACTATGCGGGGCGCAACGACGTGCGCACGATTCTCGATATCGACTATCGCCCGGTATTGTGGGGATTGACCCCGGCAAAGCCGACGGCAAGACGCGCTTTATCGCGAACAAAAACGTCACCGCGCATTTGCAGCGCATTCTGCCGCTGATGGATCTCATCATCAGCACGGAAGAAGAGTTTCGGATCGAGGACGGCAAGGATCGCCTGATCGATGCACTCGCAATGGTCCGCAAGGTTACCAGCACGACGCTCGTCGTGAAGCGCGCGGGCCGCTCGGCTGTTCGATCATCGAAGGCGCGGTGCCCGCTTCCATCGACGATGCGCCGATCCACGGCGGCGTCGAAGTCGAAGTGCTCAACGTGCTCGGCGCAGGCGATGCGTTCGCATTGGGCTTTCTGTCGGGATGGCTGCGCGACGAACCGCTCGAAGCATGCGCGCGTTCGGCGAATGCGAGCGGCGCGCTGGTCGTGTCGCGGCACGGCTGCGCGCCCGCGATGCCGACGCCCGCCGAACTCAATTACTTCCTCGCCGCCGCGAAACAGGACCCCGTGCGCATGCACCGTCCCGACAAGGACGCGACGCTGGCACGGCTGCATCGCGTCAGCCCGAATCGCAAGCAGTGGGACGAAGTGCTCGGCTTCGCGTTCGATTATCGCAACCAGTTGTTCGAACTCGCGCAGCAGACAGGCGCGGACGAGGCGCGTATTTCGAAGCTCAAGGGCCTGTTCGTCGAAGCGGTCGCGCAGACGGAGAAGGAACTCGGTTTGCAAGGTCGTATTGGCGTGCTGATCGACGATCGCTACGGACAGGATGCGTTGAACGCCGCGACCGGACGCGGCTGGTGGATCGGGCGCCCGGTCGAGTTGCCGCTGTCGATGCCGCTCGTGTTCGATCACGGCCGCGCCATCGGCACGACGCTCACTGCGTGGCCGCGCGAACAAGTGGTGAAGTGTCTCGTGCAATATCATCCCGATCATCCACATGAGTGAGGCTCGAACAGAAAGCGCAATTGCGCGCACTCTACGATGCGTGTCAGTCAAATGGCCACGAATTGCTGCTCGAAGTAATCGTGCCGAAGAACGGGCCGCCGGTCGAAGACGACACGGTGTATCGCGCGTTTAAGCGGCTGTACAACCTCGGCCTCTATCCGGGAATGGTGGAAGCTCGAACCGATGAGCGCGAAGCAATGGCAGGCCGTCGATGCATTGATCGCCGAGCGCGATCCGTATTGCCGCGGCGTCGTGCTGCTGGGACTGTCGGCGGCGGTCGATCAGTTGCGCGACGGTTTCAAGGCTGCGGCAACCTCGAACACCTGCAAGAGCTTCACGGTCGGACGCACGATCTTCCATGAGCCAAGCCATGCGTAGGTTGGCCAATGAGATCGACGACGAATTGATCGCGCGCGCGCGGCGTACTTTCGAAACGCTGATCGGCGCATGGCGCGACGCGCGTTCGTCGCAAGCATCGCAAGCCGATTCGCATTACACGAGACAGGAGCAGGCAGCATGAACCAGCGCGCAACGCAAGGAGACAGCCGTGCGTTCCACCGTTCGACTGACCGCCGCGCAGGCCGTCCTGCGCTATCTCGCCGCGCAGCGCAGCGCACCGCGAACGGCGAGCCGCTGTTCGGCGGCGTGTTCGCGCTCTTTGGGCACGGCAATGTCGCGGGCATCGGCGAGGCGCTGTATCGGCATCGCGAGGAATTGCCGACGTATCGCGCGCGTAACGAGCAGGCGATGGTGCATAGCGCGATTGCGTTCGCCAAGGCGCACATGCGCCGGCGGATGATGGCGGTCACCACGTCGATCGGTCCGGGCGCGACGAATCTCGTCACGGCAGCCGCGCTCGCGCATGTGAATCGTCTGCCCGTGTTGCCTGCTGCCGGGAGATATTTCGTGTCGCGCGCGCCCGATCCGGTGCTTCAGCAGGTCGAAGACGCACACGACGGCGGCGTGTCCGCCAACGATGCGTTGAAGGCCGTGTCTCGCTATTTCGATCGCATCGTGCATCCGGCGCAATTGCTGGGCGCGTTGCCGCGCGCGATCCGTGTATTGACCGATGCCGCGCAGTGCGGCCCCGTCACGCTCGCGTTGCCGCAGGACGTGCAGGCGATGGTGTACGACTTACCCTGCTTCGTTCTTCGAGCCGCGAGTCGTCGAATTCCACGCACCCGCTCCGATTCCACATGAAATCGAACGCGCTGCCGCGATGCTGCGCGAATCGCGCGAGCCGATGATCGTGTCGGGCGGCGGCATGCTCTATGGTCTCACGTCTGACGCAATGCGAGCTTTTGCTTACAAACACGGGATTCCCGTCGCGGGAACGCAGGCAGGCAAAGGCGCGCTCGCATGGGACGACGCGCTGAATGTCGGCGGCATTGGCGTGACGGGCGGATCGTCGGCCAACGAACTCGCGCAGGCAAGCGATTGCGTGCTCGCCGTCGGCACGCGTCTGCAGGATTTCACCACCGGCTCGAACACGCTGTTTTCGCAGGCGCGGCTCATCGCGATCAACGCCAACCCGTTCGATGCACTGAAGCGCAACACCACCACCGTTCAGGCCGATGCGGCCCTCGCGCTCGATGCGCGATCCTAAGCGCTCGGCGACTGGAAAGCGTCGCCGCAATGGACGACGCGCGCGCATCGGCGCGCGAACGATTAGCGCGAAACCGTCGCGCATGTGTCGAACACGCCCGTCGCCGATGGCACGCTGCCGCGCGAAGCCGATATGATCGGCGCGGTGCAGCGCTCGGATGCGAACTCCCCCGCGAACGATGTCGTCGTGTGCGCGGCGGGCACGCTGCCCGCCCATTTGCAGAAGCTGTGGCGCACGCACGCGCCGGGCGGCTATCACGTCGAATACGGTTATTCGTGCATGGGCTACGAGATCGCGGGCGGGCTCGGCGCGAAGCTCGCGCGACCGCAGCAGAAAGTGATCGTGATCGTCAGCGATGGCAGCTATCTGATGATGAACAGCGTGATGATGAACAGCGAGCTGGCGACGTCCGTCATGCTCGGCGCGAAGATCATCGTCGTGCTGCTCGACAATCGCGGCTTCGGTTGCATCAACCACTTGCAGCAGGCGTGCGGCGGTGCGCCGTTCAACAATCTTCTCGCCGATAGCAGGCAAGGCCCGCAAGGCGAACCGGAGATCGATTTCGCGATGCGCGCGCGCGATGGGCGCGCTCGCCGAGCACGTATCGAACATCGACGAACTCGAAGCCGCGATGAAACGCGCCCGCGCCGCCGACTGCAGTTATCTGATTTCGATCGACACCGATCCGTCGCGTCCAACCGAGGAAGGCGGCTAGTGATGGGAAGTCGCGGTGCCGGAAGTATCGGACCGTAAATCGGTGAATAAGGCACGCGAAGCGTATGAGCAGGCCGTACAGACCCGCAACAAAGGATAAGGACCGACCATGTCATTGAATGTGCGCATCGGCATCAACCCGTATGAACGACGACCTGCCTTCGCTCGGAGGCGAAACGCCATTGAACACGGCGCTGCTGAAGGCAAGCAGATCGGCTACGAAGGCTTCGAACTGGGCAACAGTTTCCGCGCGCGCCGCAGGCGTTGAAGACACTGCTCGCGCAATACGATCTCGCGCTCGTGTCCGGCTGGTATTCGGGCAGGCTCGCCGAGCGCAGCGCGGAGGAAGAGATCGAAGCCGTTGGCCCGCATCTCGATCTGCTCGCCAAAAACGGCGCTAACGTGATGTGGTGTGTACGGCGAAATCGCGGATTCGATTCAGGGCGCGCCGCAGCCGCTCTATCAGCGTCCACGATTTTTCTCGGATGCGCAGTGGCGGCAATACGCCGACAAGCTGGACCGCTTCGCCGAATTTACGCTCTCGCGCGGCGTGCGCGTGGCATATCATCATCACATGGGCGCGTATGTGGAAACGCCCGCCAATGTCGATCGGCTGATGGCACTGACGAACGATGCCGTTGAGCTGCTATTCGACGCGGGGCATATCACCTTCGCCGGCGGCGATGCGCTGGGCATGCTGCAAAAGCACATCGCGCGTGTCTGTCACGTGCATTGCAAGGATGTGCGGCCCGACATCGTGAAGCTCGCGCGCAATCGTAACTGGAGCTTTCTCGATGCGGTCATCAACGGCGCGTTCACCGTGCCGGGCGATGGCGCGGTGGATTATCCGGGCATCATCGCGTGTCTGGGCGAAGCACGATTACGACGGCTGGCTCGTCGTCGAAGCGGAACAGGATCCGGTGATCGCACCGAGCTATGCGTATGCAGACCGCGGCTATCGCACCTTGCGTGCGCTCGTCGACGCAACATTCAGAGAGGTTGACCTTTAGTGAAAGCGGCGTGCGACGGCCAGACCGACCATCGTACGTGTCACGCCGGATTCGGCCGGCTGGAAGCATGTGGGCTTTGCGGCGTATCGACTCGATGCGGACGATGTGATCCACGTCTACGATGCCGAGCGCGAGAGCTGCATCGTCGTGTTGACGGGCACGGTGAGCATCGAGGCCGGCGACGAGCACTGGAAATCGATCGGCTCGCGCGACAGCGTGTTCGAGGATGCCGCGCCGTATGCAGTCTATGTGCCGCCGAAACCCGCGGCGATCGTGCGGGCGGAGCGCGCGTCGGAAATCAGCGTGACGAGTGCGCCGGCGAAAGGCGTCTATCCGCCGCGTCTGATCGAGCCTGAGCAGATGAAGCGTTCGACGCGCGGCAAGCATGCGAATACGCGCTACGTCTTCGATATTCTTCCGCAGACGGAAGAAGCGGAATCGCTGCTCGTGGTCGAAGTGTGCACGCCGGGCGGACGTGCGTCGAGTTATCCACCGCACAAGTACGATAAGGATAACGTAACGATAGAAAGCTCGCTGGAAGAGACGTACTACCATCGGCTCGATCCGCCGCAGGGGTTTGCGTTTCAGCGCGTCTATACCGATGAGCACGACTTAGACGAGACGATGGCCGTCGAGAATCACGATGTGGTAGATGGTGCCGCGCGGGTATCATCCGATCGTCGTGCCTTATGGGTATGACACTACTATCTGAACGTGATGGCGGGAGACAGGCGGACGTGGCACTTCAAGAACGATCCAAAGCATGAGTGGATCGTGGAGCCGGATGCGAAGGCTTGAGCGTCGTGAGCGCAGACATTGCGTCTGCGCTCCTTCAGGCGGTCCAGGGATCGCGATGATTTCGATACCGCAATCGATGAACTCTTTCACGTTGCGCGTCGCCAAAGTTGCCCCTCGTGAACGCACCACTGCTGCAATCATCGCGTCGAACTGACTGATTGGCTTGCCTTGACTTCGCCTCGATGACGCGATGTCGGCATAGGCATCGGCTGCATCATCGTCAAAGGTCAGCACGCGGCCTGCGAATTCTTCATCGAAGATGATCTGGGTCGCATCCCAGAGACTCTGCCTGCGAGCGCCCGCCGGCAAGAGGCGGATTCCATAGAAGACTTTAACGCGCGTCACTGTCGTGGTAAATAGCGCCGCGCGAGATTCATTAGCGAGCCATTGCAACACACGCGCTTCCGACGCCGGACGCAACACTTCCGACAGGACATTCGTATCCAGGACGATCACTCGTTCAGACTAGAGGGTTCACGGATACCGTCTCGCGCCGGCAATTTCAGTTCGACGCCACCCAGCGGTTCGATACGACCGCGAATGGAATCGACAAGGGTTTTTCCGCGCACAAGTTCGGTCGATAGCGCGCTGCGCAGAATGTCGCGCGCTTCTTCCTCCATCGAGCGTCCATGCAACGCTGCCTGCTTGCGCAGGCGCGTTTCGAGTTGTTCATCGATATCCTGAATGGTCATAGCTACCATGATGACCTCCGCTTTTATGCCGGATGAAGCTATATCCTTCGAATATTAACTCGAAACGTCCCCGCCACCGACCGACAATCACTCCCGCTTCACCGCCTCGCTACCATCGAGCACCGCGAGCGATCCGTCGAAGCGGATCGCGCCATGTCCCATCACCACAACCCGCGCATCGAACATGCGCGCGATCGTCAGACGCTCTTCGATCAGCAGCATCGCGGCGCCGCGACTTGCGCGAGCACTTGCGGCGCAAGCCCTTCGCCCGGTTCGTCGATCAGGACGAGCAACGGATCGCCCGTCAGCGTGCGCGCGAGCGACAGCATCTGCTGCTCGCCGCCTGACAGCGCACCCGCCTTCACGGCCGCACGCTCGCGCAGCAAACAGTCGATACGCGTTGCCGAGCGTGAAGCGCGATCCCTTCGTTTCGCCGAGCAAAAGGTTCTCGCGCACCGTCAGCGTCGGAAACACATCGCGCGTTTCCGGCACGTAACCGATACCCAACCGCGCAATCTGAAACGGCCGCAAACCGATGAGGTTGCCGCGATAACGCATGGTCGCCTTCGCATCGCACAAGTCCCATGATGGCCTTCGCCAGCGTCGAACGGCCCGAGCCGTTGCGGCCGACGAGCGCCACCGCCTCGCCCTCGCCTATCGAGATTCACGCCGTGCAGCACGCGCGCCGCGCCGTACCACGCGTGCAGATCATCAATATGCAGCGACGCATTCATGGCGCGACTCCGAGATACGCGTGCTGCACGTCGGCGTTCCTGCGAATCGCATCCGGCGTGTCCGATGCAATCACGCGCCCGCGCACCAGCACAGAAATCCGGTCCGCGAAATTGAACACCGCATCCATGTCGTGCTCGATGACGAGCAGCGTGCGGCCTTGCGTCGTCGCGCGAATCAGGTTGAGCGCACGCGAGGCTTCCGCGCGATTCATGCCGGCAGTCGGTTCGTCGAGCAGGATCAGCGGCCCGCCCGTTGCGAGCGCGAGTCCGAGGTCGAGCGCGCATTGTTCCGCGTAGGTCAGTTGCGCGGCAGGATCGTCGGCGCGATCGGTGAGGCCGATGGCATCGAGCATCGCGCGCCTTGCGTTCGATGATGCGCGATGCGAACCATCGA
>JAQFVJ010000104.1 GCA_029439525.1 Caballeronia sp. BR6202001591004 | reverse complement strand
CCGCCGCGATGTCGCCCGCGCGCACTTCCTTGATTTCCTTGCGCTCGTTGGCGTGCATTTGCAGAATCCGGCCGAGGCGTTCCTTCTTGTCCTTGTTCGTCTGACGCCACACGGGTTTCGGCCTGCGGTTGCACGCCGCCGACCGAATCGTAGACCATGCACGCGCCGTCGAGCACGCGCATCAAACGCTCGACTTCGATATGGTGAAATCCACGTGTCCCGGCGTATCGATGATGTTGATGCGATGCTCGGGATAGATAGTTGCCGGCCATAACTTTCCAGAAGGCGGTCGTCGCGGCTGAGGTGATCGTGATGCCGCGCTCCTGCTCCATCCAGTCCATCGTGGCCGCGCCGTCGTGAACCTCACGGATCTTGTGCGTCACGCCGGTGTAGAAAAGAATGCGCTCGGTGGTGGTCTTGCCGGCGTCGATGTGAGCGCTAATGCCGATGTTCCGATAGCGCTCGGGAGGGAGTCTTGCGGGGCACGTGAACCTCCTGTTGGCCAATTGACCGGCGGCGTGTTGCAGCGCTCGCTGCCGGCTCCTGCGAATCTTTTTTAGGATAGCGCGTTGGCAGGCTCTGTGCAGGAATCTTGCCAGCCTGCTGGAAGGCCCGCCGACGGCCCCTCTTGATACGCCGGGCGAAAAAACCGGCATGCGTTGCGGCATACCGGTTTTTCTGAGTCTGGCTCGATGCCGATAGTTACTGCACCCGTGGCAAGCCCTTGAGCTTCATGCCCGGCTCCGGCTTGATGCCCTTCGCCGCGAACCAGCCCTTGCTCATCTCGAGAGCGAATACGCCGTTGCTGCGCGGGCAGTGATTGTTCTCGGTCTCGGCCTGCATCTCGTCGATATCGGTGATGGTGCCATCCGCGCGGATGAACGCGATCGACAACGGGATCAGCGTGTTCTTCATCCAGAAGCAATGCACGGCGTTTTCATTGAAGACGAACAGCATGCCTTCGTTGGTCGCGAGTTGCGTGCGATACATGAGGCCTTGCTCGCGATCGGCGTCGTTCGATGCGACGGCCGCGTCGATCACATACATGCCAGCCGTCAGCCTGGCGCGCGGGAAATCGGACGGCTGCTTGGCGCCCGGCGGCATCGTTTGCGCGTGCGCAGACTGCGCCATCGGCGCAGCGAAGGGGGCGATCACGCAGGCGCGCAGCGTTTTGCCGGGGTTGAGACGGTGATTCCGGATGCGCGAAACGAGACTCACGACAATGCTCCCTTTCTATTCAAATAGTTGCGTGCGAGGAAACAACAAACCCCGCGCATGTTACTCGATGCGAAGATACCAAAAGGGCAGATGCCTCGCGGCCATCTGCCCTTGAACGTCGTAAGTCCGGCGGTACAACTCGTTGTTGACTGCGCTATACCGTCTCTTACAATAAACTTACTGGGTTGCCGAAGCAGCCTTCTTCGACGACTTGTGCGACTTCTTATGAGCCGTCGACTTGTGAGCCGACGAAGCATCAGCCGGAGCCGAAGCGTCTTGTGCGAAAGCAGCCGTTGCGAACAGGCCAGCGACGAGAGCAGCGATCAGTTTGTTCATCTGTGAATCCTCAGCTTGAGTTAAATAACCAGACGACTCGGTCATTGAGTCATGTCGGTAAACGAGCCACACTCCTTTCGGTTGACAGTCATTTCAAACAAATCGCCCGATATGACTGTGAACTTATTGACCTTTCAGATAGCCTGGAGCACACGGGTAATGGAAAGGGCTTAGTCCATTCACGCCGGATTACTTTTCGCGGCAACTAAAACAAGCAACGCATCGCATGAAGAGCCGGTTGACGTGTTTCGAAGAAGATTCGTGCAACGGAACGAAAAAATTCGTCGACATGCACAGACCGATAGCGCATGTCGATGACAAGGTGTTTAAGCGTCATCAACTAAACGTGATTCGAGCGGGTGACCCGAGCGTGAAACAAACGTGACGACCCTGCTTTTTTTGATCGGTGAATGCGATTCATCGATGCCGCTGCCACGGCGCGCGCATCGACTTCGACGGTATCGCCAGGCTCTAGTCCGAGCGCAAAGTATCGAGCGCGCCGACCGACACGCGCACGCGAGCCGCAGCGTCGGATAGCCGGCCGCCGCCGTCATGCGCCGCACCTGCCGGTTCTTGCCTTCGGCTATGGCGAGCTCGATCCACGTCGTCGGAATCGCCGCGCGATAGCGGATCGGCGGCGTGCGCGGCCACAGCGCTTCGCTGTCTTCGTGCGCGACGAAGGCGGTGCAACACGGTTGCGTCACATAGTCGCCAGTCGCCGAGGTCCACGCTCTTCGGGAGCCGTTTGAGCGTCGCTTCGTCGGGCGCGCCTTCGACTTGCGCCCAGTAACGCTTGACGAGCTTGTGACGCGGTTCCGCGATGCGCGCCTTGCAAGGCGCCGTCGTCAGTGAGCAGGAGCAGGCCTTCGCTGTCCGCATCGAGCCGGCCGGCGGGACACACGCCGGGCGTCTTCACCCAGTCGCCGAGCGACGCACGTGTTTCGTGCGCGGAAAACTGGCAGATGGTGCCGAAGGGCTTGTTGAGGGCGGCGATGAGCGGCATCGGAAGGCGTCGGAGGTCACGCGAGGAAAGCGGCATCTTAAGGCATGCGCGCGTCGCGCGTGCGCGCACCGGCATGGTTAGAATGATGCTCTGGCCAGATTCGTGCCGGGTGTTTCGTCCCGGGTTTCGTTCGGCCGCGAGCGCCTCCCCACTTCGACAAGCCCGCTTCCGTTCAAGCCCAGTCTTCTTTAGAGTAGACCATGCCGTATAGCATATCCAGGTTCCGACGGACGGCGACAAGATTACCGTCAACGCGGATTCATCGCTCAACGTTTCGGATCGGCCGATCATCCCGTACATCGAGGGCGACGGCGTGGACGTCACGCCGGTGATGATCAAGGTGATCGATGCGGCGGTCGAAAAGGCGTACGGCGGCAAGCGCAAGATTCGCCGGATGGAAATCTTCGCCGGCGAGAAGGCGACGCGCGTCTATGGCCCGGATGTCTGGCTGCCGGACGAAACACTGGATGTGGTGAAGGAATATCTCGTCTCCATCAAAGGGCCGTTGACGACGCCGGTCGGTGGCGGCATCCGCTCGCTCAATGTCGCGCTGCGGCAGCAACTCGATCTGTATGTATGTTTGCGGGCGGTGCGCTACTTCAAGGGCGTGCCGTCGCCGGTCCGCACCGACATGGTGGTGTTCCGCGAAAACTCGGAAGACATCTACGTGGGCGTCGAATGGCCGGCGGGGTCGCCCGAGGCGAAGAAGGTCATCCAGTTCCTGCGCGAGGAAATGGGCGTGAAGGGCATCCGCTTTCCGGATTCGTCGGGGCTGGGCATCAAGCCGGTGTCGCGCGAAGGCACGGAGCGGCTCGTGCGCAAGGCGATCCAGTACGCGATCGACCACGCGCGCCGCTCGGTCACGCTCGTGCACAAGAGCAATATCATGAAGTTCACGGAAGGCGCGTTCCGTGACTACGGCTATGCGCTCGCGCAGAAGGAATTCGCGGCGGAACTGATCGACGGTGGCCCGTGGATAAAAGTTAGGAATCCAAATGAATGTGAAGAATCCGAAGATGGGCGCGGACTTCATCGTGAAGAATGTTATCGCCGATGCGTTCCTGCAGCAGATCCTGTCGCGTTCCGCCGAATACGACGTCATCGCCACGCTGAACCTGAACGGCGACTACATCTCCAATGCGCTGGCGGCTCAAGTGGGCGGCATGGGCATCGCGCCGGGCGCGAACATGTCGGATTCCGTGGCGATTTTCGAAGCGACGCACGGCACCGCGCCGAAATATGCGGGCAAGGATTATGTGAATCCCGGCTCCTCGATTCTCGCCGCCGAAATGATGCTGCGCCATATCAGCTGGACCGAAGCGGCGGATATCGTCATCCAGTCGATGGAACAGTCGATCCAGTCCAAGCGCGTCACCTACGATTTCGCATGCCTGATGGAGAGCGCGACGGAGGTGTCTTGTTCGGCATTCGGCGAGGTGATGATCGAGAATATGTGACGGCTCACCGTTAATCCGGTTCATTCCAAATAACCCCGTCATGCGTAAGTGTTTTGGGGTTGTTTATTTTGGTAAACTGATTAATTGCGCTTTAGCAACGACCAGAAATAACAGGCGCAAAAAAACCCGGCGCGTCGGCCGGGTTGCAGTAGGCTAGTGCGCTCGAACGGTCAGGCCGCGTCCTGGATGTTCGATGCCTGCTTGCCCTTCGGTCCCTGGACGATTTCGAAGGTGACCTTTTGGCCTTCCTTCAACGTCTTGAACCCATTCATTTGAATCGCCGAGAAATGTGCAAACAGATCCTCACCGCCTTCGTCGGGCGTGATGAATCCGTAGCCTTTCGCGTCGTTGAACCACTTGACCGTACCAGTAGACATTCGTACTTCCCCTCTAACTCTCGTCGCAACCAGAGCACGCTCGAAAAGCTAAACGGCCACCCCACATTGTGACCGCCCCCTCCTCACAAGCTCACCACGGCCTTTTTGCCCGGAGGCACCCGGAAAAAAGTGCCATTTTGATTGTTAAATCTCTTAAATCAGGTGTCAAGGAAATTTTGAGATGGCCGATAAGCCCGTTGCAGATTGCGCATTCGTAGGGTAATTCTTGCATGACGTGTGCGGTCCCGCCCAAGCAAGCCATCTTGAAAAGTCGCATAATCTACTCACTTGTGTAGTACTGTCTGAGCCGCTGTCGCATGGCGTTCCGTTTGTTTTTCTGAAGCTGTGCGATACTGGGTTTGACGAGGTGCAAGCGGGCCGCATGAACTTGGGCGGCGGCGAGAATCGATGGATACGCTTGGCAGAATTACGCTTTTCGGCAACTAATTCCGACCGTGCGGTCGGTTGCTGGAGCCGCGATTGCGAGTGCGTCCGTGTTGTTTAGAATGGGTGTATGGCGACTAATCCGAACAAGCAGGATGGCACGATACTGGAGCGGCAGGAGCAAAAGCTCAAGCAGCCGTCGATGTACAAGGTGGTGCTGCTGAATGACGACTTCACGCCGATGGAATTCGTCGTGATGGTCGTGCAGGAATATTTCAATAAGGATCGTGAGACTGCGACGCAGATCATGCTGACGGTCCATCGCGAAGGCAGGGGAGTTTGTGGGGTCTACACGCGAGATATTGCGTCGACTAAAGTTGAGCAAGTCGTTAACCATGCACGGCAAGCGGGGCATCCGCTGCAGTGCGTGATGGAGGAAGCATGATTGCCCAGGAACTGGAAGTCAGTCTGCACATGGCGTTTATGGAAGCACGTCAGGCGCGGCATGAGTTCATTACGGTCGAGCATCTGTTGCTCGCCCTTTTGGACAATCCGACCGCGGCCGAAGTGCTACGCGCCTGCGCAGCCAACATCGAAGATTTGCGTCAGAACCTGCGCAATTTCATTCACGACAACACGCCGACCGTGCCCGGCACGGACGATGTCGACACGCAGCCGACGCTCGGTTTCCAACGCGTGATCCAGCGCGCAATCATGCATGTGCAGTCGACTTCGAACGGCAAGAAGGAAGTGACCGGCGCGAACGTGCTGGTCGCGATCTTCGGCGAGAAGGATTCGCACGCAGTGTACTACCTGCAGCAGCAGGGCGTCACGCGCCTGGACGTCGTGAATTTCATTTCGCACGGCATCGCGAAGACCAACTCCGGCGATGCGGCCAAGACGAACAGCGAAGTCAATCCGGAATCGGAAGACGCCGCGGCGCAGAAGGAAACGCCGCTTGCGCAGTTCACGCAGAATCTCAACCAGCTCGCCAAGGACGGCAAGATCGATCCGCTAATCGGCCGCGAACTGGAAGTCGAGCGCGTGGTGCAGGTACTGTGCCGTCGCCGCAAGAACAATCCGCTACTCGTCGGCGAAGCCGGCGTGGGCAAGACCGCGATCGCCGAAGGTCTGGCATGGCGCATCACGCGCGGCGAAGTGCCGGACATTCTGGCCGACGCGCAGGTGTATTCGCTCGATATGGGCGCGCTGCTCGCGGGCACGAAGTATCGCGGTGACTTCGAGCAACGTCTGAAGACGGTGCTGAAGGAATTGAAGGAGCGTCCGCACGCCATTCTGTTCATCGACGAGATTCACACGCTGATCGGCGCGGGCGCGGCATCGGGCAGCACGCTCGACGCGTCGAATCTGCTGAAGCCGGCGTTGTCGTCGGGTCAGCTGAAGTGCATCGGCGCAACCACGTTCACGGAATATCGTGGCATCTTCGAGAAGGACGCGGGGCTGTCGCGTCGTTTCCAGAAGGTCGATGTCACGGAGCCGTCGGTCGAGCAGACAGTGGCGATCTTGTGTGGCCTGAAGTCGCGCTTCGAGGATCACCACGGCGTGAAATACTCGTCGGGCGCGCTGTTGGCCGCGGCTGAACTGTCGGCAAGATTCATTACCGACCGTCATCTGCCGGACAAGGCGATCGACGTGATCGACGAAGCAGGCGCGGCGCAACGTATCCTGACGAAGTCGAAGCAGAAGAAGACTATCGGCAAGAGCGAGATCGAAGAGATCATTTCGAAGATCGCGCGCGTGCCGGCACAAAGCGTGTCGCAGAACGACCGCAGCAAGCTCCAGACGCTCGATCGCGATCTGAAAGCCGTCGTGTTCGGTCAGGATCCGTCCATCGACGCGCTGTCGGCATCGATCAAGATGGCCCGCGCGGGTCTCGGCAAGACGGACAAGCCGATCGGCGCGTTCCTGTTCTCCGGCCCGACGGGTGTCGGCAAGACCGAGGTCGCGAAGCAACTGGCGTTCACGCTGGGCATCGAACTGCTGCGCTTCGACATGTCGGAATACATGGAGCGTCACGCGGTCAGTCGTCTGATCGGCGCACCGCCGGGATACGTCGGGTTCGATCAGGGCGCTCTCCTCACGGAAGCCGTCACCAAGAAGCCGCACTGCGTGCTCTTGCTGGACGAAATCGAGAAGGCGCATCCGGATGTCTACAACGTGCTCTTGCAGGTGATGGACCACGGCACGCTGACGGATAACAACGGCCGCAAGGCGGATTTCCGTAACGTCATCATCATCATGACGACGAACGCGGGCGCGGAGGCGATGGGTAAGGCGGTGATCGGTTTCACGTCGCGTCGCGAGTCGGGCGACGAAATGGCCGACATCAAGCGCATGTTCACGCCGGAGTTCCGCAACCGTCTGGATTCGATTATCAGCTTCCGTTCGCTGGACGAGGAAATCATCCTGCGCGTGGTCGACAAGTTCCTCATGCAACTGGAAGATCAGTTGCACGAGAAGAAGGTCGATGCGGTCTTCAGCGCTGCGCTGCGCAAGCATCTCACGAAGTATGGTTTCGATCCGCTGATGGGCGCGCGTCCGATGCAGCGTCTGATCCAGGACACGATCCGTCGTGCGCTGGCCGACGAACTGCTGTTCGGCAAGCTGACAAACGGCGGGCGCGTCAACATCGATGTGGATGCGGACGACAAGGTGCAGATCACGTTCGACGAGAACTCTGCGCCGCCGCGTAATCCGAACCCGGAAGCGATCGAAGTGGACTGAACGCGATAGCGACATTAACGAGCAGCAATCAAAAAACGGCGCGAGCTTTCACTCGCGCCGTTTTTTCTTGCCGCGTCAAGACTCAGGCGACTGTTTCGACAGCATCTTCAATCCGGGTGCTGCGAATCGGCTGTGATGACGGGTCGAAGCGTATAGGGTTGGTCATATACGTGTTCAACTTGTTTCTCGTCCACGGTTCCGGATTGCCGATCGACGAGACGATGCCCGTCGTCGAGCCGCTGTCGAGCAGCACCGCGAAAATGCCGTGCAGCGGGAAGTCTCCGTAAAGCGGGCCGGAGATGTCGAACGGCACTGAGCGGATGAACATGTCCTCAGCCGTTGCGCCCATGTCGGCCGAGAACGCGGCGGGGAAGGGCAGCGCAAGGATCGTCGGATTGACATGTGATAGTCGGAACCGATAGCCGGATCGCCGAAAATACAGCTTCCGCCCGTGCCCCAGTGCTGGCTGTCGAGGTCCGAATTGACCTAGATCCTTCGTGTTCGGCGTGCGGCTTGCCGGAATTTGCCAGGGCATCACGGGCAACTTCAGCG
>JAQFVJ010000103.1 GCA_029439525.1 Caballeronia sp. BR6202001591004 | reverse complement strand
ACGAGGTAGTAGGTCCCACCGCAGGCCGGTCTGCAAGACGAAGAGGGTGCTTGTGAGCACCGCCCGATTGTCGAGCGGTTTGCGCCCGGGATAGCGCATTCACCTTGGTTTCGGAGGCGGTAGCAACCGTTCGATAAGTGCCCAAAGTTCGTCGAGTATAGGGTAGCCATGTCCCTTTCGTCGTCGAAATAATGAGCAGGTTAACAGCATTCATCGAGGGTTAACAGCCCTTTCTCCATTTGGTTAAGGGTTCTAAGAAACGAATGAGTGAGCGAAGAAAGCGAGCCTGACAAAAATTGCGAATTGTTATATCCATTGAAACATGGAAGAGCACGTTGCTCGTTCGATTTTCAGAGACCGCTCGCTGACGCGCTGCTCAGTTTTTCGCGTTGCTTTCTATATTTTGGGGACTTTTACCATGCAGAAGCATCGCCCTCACGTGGCTGTAGTCGGCGGCGTCATCGGCTTGTCCATCGCTAGAGCACTGGTCTTACTTGGTGCCCGCGTCACTGTCTTCGAACAAGCACATCTTGGAGCAAGAACAAGCGGGACGACATTCGCATGGATCAATTCGAACGGCAAGAGCCCAAGCAGCTACCACCAACTCAATTGCGCAGGTATGGCCGAGCACGATGAGCTACAAAGACATTGCCGTACAGAGGCGCAGTGGTTCGATCAATGTGGGACATTTGAATGGGCAAAGGATCAAGGCTCGAGAGTCGGGTTCAGAAGCTCAAGGGATGGAGCTATCCGGCCGTAGAGAAGTGTCGCCATTCGTACAAGCACGTATTCCAGAATTGAACGTGGCACCTGCCAATCAGAATGTCTGGCATTTCTCTAGTGAGGGGCTCGTCATACCATCGATCTTGCTGGCCTATATCTTTGGTCCGAAGCTCGGTCTGCGGAAGCTGTCTTGCAGCGAGCACACGCAGGTCACCGACGTAATAGAGAAAGCTAATGGTGTTTCGCTGCATCTGTCATCGAACGAAAAATGTGAAAAATGGGATGGCGATTTTTGCATCATTGCCACGGGACGCTGGACACCTAGTCTGGTTGCAGCGTTGGGTGTCAATCTCGCGATGGTGGACGCCCATCGAAAGGATAAAATAGCATGTGGATTTTTAGCCGTCACTGATCCGCAACTGGTGCAACTGCGCGCCAATCTCATCAGTCCACTCTTGAACGTCCGGCCGGAGGGCTACGGTCGCCTACTATTGCAGGCTCCAGGTCTCTATGACAGAGCTGATCCGACCCAACCGGCAACGGCAGATGGCGAAGTCGCACATGAGATACTTCACAGAGTTTAAACTCTGTTTAGCAATACCGAAAGTGCTCGGATCGAACGACTGGCGCTTGGTCAGCGCTGACGCCCTGCTGATGGACTCCCGGCAATTGGTTTCCTCACGCAGAAACAGCGTGCATACGTCGTAGCGACTCACAGCGGCATGACGTTGGGACCTTTGCTTGGCCGCTTAGTCGCTGATGGAATTGATTAAAGGACAGCGAAACAGTTTGCTCTCGGATTTCGATCCACACCGCCTTCTAAATCGGAAGACCAACGAATTCTCAGCCATCGCGACAATCCATTTCCCTGCAGAACAGGGACGTACCGAGCGTCGCACCGCGCTAGACTCCGTCTTTTTCTGAGGGGCGCTCCGCGATCGATCAGTAGGCATGCGAGGTTACTCGCATCCGTTGCCAAGCGGAACAAGCTTACGAGCCTTATAATTCCACATCGTGAGCGGCCCGTTCACTCTTTTACGGAAAACTAACGAAGATGCTCTCTGCCTTGTGCGCGTCCTCACAAAGTCATCGTCGAACACTTCCCGCCTTGCTGCTCGGCGAAGTGGCCATCGGATGCTCCCCAATTTTTGTGCGCCTTTCGGAGGTCGGGGCAATCCCCACAGCATTCTAGCGTCTGATGTTGGCGCTGATACCGCTGTATTTTATGCAACATCGAAATTCGCGTGTTGCAAAGGTCGAGGCAAAGCCGAAGACGTTTGCAGACTACCTAGCCGTCGCCTCGCCTGGACTTTTTCTCGCCGCCGAGCTTGCAACTTGGCATACCTCGTTGCACATGATTTCCGACGCTTCTGGTCAATACGACACCGATATTCGTTGCTTTGATCAGCTGGCTATTTCTTGGTTGGTCAAAGAATGAGTCGGTTATTCCTAGCAGGATTTGTCACTTCAATCGTCGGCATTGTCGTGCTGAAGGGAGACCCCAGTTCTGCGAGCGGTGGCCTTAAAGGTGACATCGTGGCCCTAGCCGCTGCGGCATTGTATGCAGGATACATCCTGACGGTCGGGAAAATCCGTCGAAAGTACGATACGCTCACAATCATGTCCTGGAGCACGCCTGCAGCGGCCACGTCGACGTTGCTGTTCGCCTTTCTCGTTGAGACCCAAACATTTTTTCCGTGGACAGCAGTTGGCTAGATTGTTGTGGTTGCTCTTGCCTGGATCAGTCATGTGGTGGGACAAAGGTTGATTATCTATGCACTCGCTTGACTCCCCGCGACCTTTTCCTCTTTGACCCTGCTGATTCAACCCGTCGTCGCGGCTCTACTGGCATGGGTATTCTTGGACGAAGCGCTCACGCTGTTCCAAGTTGGCGGCGCCATTGTCATTGTTGAAATCCTCCTCGCGCGACGGGGATAAACAAGAAGTTTGTGCTCTTCCTGGAATGCTTGGCGACTGAGCTCAGCGCGGTGGTAAAGTTGGTCGGTCGGTGGTGCTGCGGTTGCGGAAAGCTACCGCCTCCGTTCAAAACGAAGCAGCACCACGAAACAAATTCCGCCTGCGCACGCGGTGACCACACCTATCGGCAAATCTTCCGGCGCAATCAACGTACGCGCCAACACATCCGCCCAGATCAGCAGGATAGCGCCCATTAGCGCGGAGACCGGCAGCAGGCGTCCATGCTCAGCACCGACGAGCGGACGGCAAAAATGTGGTGTGACAAGACCCACGAAACCGATCGCGCCGCTCACCGCCACCATCGCTCCGGTGACAAGCGAGCAGACGAGGAACACTTCGCGCCGCATCTTTCGCACCGGCACACCGAGCGAAACCGCTGCAAGATCGCCGGTCATCAGCGCGTTAAGTTCACGGCGGCGTCCCATCAGCACGATGCCTCCTGCAAGCGCGACCAAAGCAGGCGCGCCGATCAGATTCCAGCGCGCAAGCCCCACACCGCCCAGTGTCCAGAACAGCACTGACGCGACCGCGCGCTGGTCCCCCAAATAGAGCAGCAGATTGGCCGCCGCAAGCATCACGAACGACACGGCCACGCCCGCGAGCAACAGACGATCGGAGTCAAGCTGCCCGTGCCGTTGTGCGAGAACGATGACGATGCCTGTTGCAGCGAGCGCTCCCGCGAACGCGAGAAGCGAAAGCGTAAGCGGGCCGAATATCGCGCCGAGACACAACGTGGCGAACACCGCACCGAGTGTCGCGCCTGAGCTGACGCCGAGAAGGTGAGGATCGGCCAAACGGTTCGCTGTAACAGCCTGAAGCGCGACGCCGACGATCGCGAGCGATGCTCCTACGATCTCCGCCAGGAGCACGCGTGGCAGGCGGATCAGCCAGACGATCGTGTCTTGCGATGCGGTCCAGTCCGGCGTCAAAGCCGTCGGCCACAGATGCGCCGCGACGATGCGCGCAGTGAGCGCGGGCGTGATCGATGTCGGTCCCAGCCCCGTAGCGACGACGATCGATCCGGTAAGGGCGACGAGCAGACACGCGAGCACGAGCGTGGGCGAAACGCGCTTCACTGCCTGAATGCTTCAGGATGCAGCCCACGTGCAATGGCATCGACCGCATCGACGTTATGCACGCCGGGTGTCGCGGCATCGTACGGAATGACGATGAAGCGCCGCGCGCGGATCGCATCGAGCCGATGCAAGGTGGGCTGGGCGAGCAGGAACGCGATTTTTTGCGCGGCGGTCGTCTCGCCGTAATCGACGATCACGATCGCTTCGGGATCGCGTGCGACCACGCTTTCCCAGCTCACGCGCGTCCAGCTCTGCGAGATGTCGTCCATCACGTTTCGACCGCCCGCCGCTTCGATCAGCGCGGTCGGCATGGCAAGCCTGCCGGTGGTGAAGGGGGTGTCTTGTCCGCTGTCGTAGACGAACACGCGCATGCGTTCGGCATGGTCGCCGATAAGCTGCTTCAGCGCGGCGAGTGTTGTCTTCATGCCTTCCACGTGCCGTTGCGCTGTCGCTTCGACATCGAAGATGCGACCGAGATTGAGCAGGTCCGTGTACACATCGTCAAACGATGTCGCACCGCGCGGTATGACGTGCGCGCACGACTCGCTCAACTCGTACACCTTGATACCGAGCGGCGCGAGCATGGCGGGCGTCACCGGTCCGCCGACGCGCATCCCGTAGTTCCAACCGGCGAAGTAGAAGTCCGCGCCCGCTTCGACCAACACTTCAGTCGACGGGTATTGCTGCGCGAGCTCCGGCAAGCCTTGCAGTTTGCACCGTAGCGCGGCGTTGCCAGTTTTCCATCCGCTGATGCCCGTGAAACCGGCCATGCGCGGTTTAAGTCCGAGTGCCAGCATCATTTCGGTGAGGTTCACGTCATTGCTGACGACGTGTGCGGGCACGCGATCAAACGTCACCGTGCGATTGCAGCTTTTGACGGTGACGGGATAGTGTGCCGCATGCGCGGTGCCAGCGATGAGGCAAAGTGTCAAAAAAAGTGATTTCATTCCGGATGAATGAGCGTGATACGTGGACGAAGCGTGACCGGATGCGTGTCGACAATCGTCTCGACCTGGAACACCCGGCGCAGCAGGTCCGCCGTCAATACTGTTTCTGGCGTGCCACTTGCGACGATGGCACCATTCGCGATGACGTGGAGCCGGTCGCAATACGCCGCCGCGAGATTGAGATCATGGATGCTCGCGAGCGTCGTGACGCGCAGTTGCCTTATGAGCCTCATTAGTTCCACCTGGTGCTGCAGGTCAAGGAAGCTGGTGGGCTCGTCGAGCATCAGCACGTCAGGCTGCTGAGCCAGCGCCCGCGCGAGCAGCACACGCTGTTTCTCGCCGCCCGACAGCGTCAAAAACATGCGATCGCTCGCCTGGCGCATGCCGACGTCGTCCAGGGCGCGCGCGACGATCGCGGCGTCTTGATGCGTGTCCGCATCGAGCAGGCGCTTGTGCGGCGTGCGCCCTATCTTGACTACTTGTTCGACCGTCAGACCGAAGTCCTCGGGCAACTCCTGAAGCAGCACGGCGATATGCCTCGCGCTCCAGCGCGGCGGCTTCGACCAGATATCGGTACTGTCGAGCGTGGTCTGTCCCGCGTGCGGCTTTGCATATCGGAAGCCGCAGCGCAGCAGGCTGGTCTTGCCGCTGCCGTTCGGTCCGATCAACCCTACGAACTCGCCTGTCGCCACGTCGAGTGTGACGTCCTTGAGCAGAGGCGATGCGGCATCTCGCTCGCGATCCCCGGGCGACCATCGCACATCGCGGATATAGAACTCGCAAGGCATCGCGCGATTAAAACTTGACCGTCGCGACGGCTTCCGCCGAGCGCGCCGGGCCGAGCAGCCATTCGGCGGGCGTCTCTGATGTCACTGCATACGCTCGATTCGCGAGATTGCGCAGATAAAGCACCGAGTTGACATTCCGCGTGGCCTGCCATTGCGCCGAGGCATCGAAGACCGTGTAGAATGGAATGGGCACGGTATTAACGTTGTCTGGATAACGTCGCCCCACATAGCGCAGTCTCGCGCCGACCGAGACGTCGTGTGTCGGCGCATACGTGAGCCAGAAATTGGCCGTCTGCTCGGGGATGTTGGTCGGCGTGTTGCCATTGCGCGAGACCACGACGCCGTTCTCCGTCTCGTTGAAATCGTCGAAACGGGCACACAGCAGCGCCGCGTTGGCTTCGATCGAGAAACCGTAGCCGAGCCGCCAGGCGCCCGACCATTCGATGCCGCGCGACGATTGCCGACCGACCTGCTGTTGCAACGCCGAATTGAACGGGTCTTGCGTCACCAGATTCTACCAGGTTCTTCTTGACGACTGATACGCCGCGATGGTCCAGAAGCCGCGTCCACCCGGCAATTCCTGTTTGAAGCCCGCTTCGTATTGCTGACCCGTGGCAAGACTGAAGGCCGTCTGCGCGCGCGACAGCGAAATCACCGAAGACGCTGTCCGCGCCGCGCGTGTACTGGCCGTAGACGGACATCGTCGGGCTGAGTTGATACACGAGTCCGAGCCGCCAGCCGACATTCGAGAAGTTCTCGCCGAAGGTGGCGCCCGTTGCGAGCTGGCGACGCGAATATAATCGACGTAGTCATAGCAGATGCCACCCACCGCCGACAGTCGCGGCGTGATATCGAAACAGTCTTCTGCAAAGAGGGCTGCCTGCCGCGTCTCAGTGTCCTGAACTCGGGCACGGTATCCGGACTCGCGAAAATGCCCGGATCGAAGGTGTACGCGTTGATAACCGATGAGCCGTCGAAGGACGTGTTGCTATCGCGCTGAAAGGAAATCTGGTTCACCTCCGCGCCGATGACGAAGCGGTTCGCATGTCCCCAGGCTTTGCCCTCGAAAGTCGCGTCGAGCCGGTCGCCAACCTGATGCTCCTGATGGATGATCTCGATGTAGTCGCTGCGCGTCACGTTGCGCATCGACGGATCGAACTCGTAGGACTCGCTGTCGCGGAAATGGCGATTGGTCTTGAGGTAATAAAACTGATCGCGCAGGGTGATGCCATCCGTGACACGATACACGCCCGCGAGCCGCACGGACTGGTCGAGATACTCGATCAGCGAATTGCCGACGTTGTAGTACTTGTAGCGCAGGGACGTGTCGAGCGATTCGTTGTTCAGCGGCGCGCCAAAATACATTGAAGGAAGCTGCCCCCGTAGTCGTAATCGAGCGTGAATGACAGGCGCGGCGACACATCGAGCTTGAGCGCGCCACCGACAGCCGTCGTGTGATAGCGGCCACGATCCACCCAGCCGTTGCCGGGTGTTGGTGAAGCCCATGGCGCGCGTGACGGCATCCGTGACGGTCTGGTCGCTGCGCGTTTCGATCTGCTTCGCGGTGATCGTTTCGACGCTGGCAGGTGTATCGAGGCTCGACAAGTTCAGGCGCGAACCAGTACGCGTAGGCAAGGACAAAGGCTGTGCGTCGCGTGTGTTCTCGCCGTTGACAACCACGGTCGGCAAGCTCGCGTCATCTGCGAATGCCGGTGACGCACCAAAAGCCCACATCGCAGCGAGCACGAGTCTCGTAAGATCGAAGCCGCTGAAAACGTGCGGGCCGAGACGAGCGGCAAATCTCATAGCGTTCAATCGCAATTCCTCTTGTCGCCTTGAGCGACAAGGCGTTATAACAGGCGACCGATTAAGCTTTGCTCCGGCCACGGCGACAACGCCCCTTAGGGTCGCACGCCTAACACAGAGCATAACAATCGAACCTTGGAGCGTAGTGATGCGCGTGCATCATGCGTTCGGCCTCTGATATAAGGGCGATAAGGGCGCGCACTTAACCGGTCGCTGACGTTGCTTGCTGACCACATGACACAGAAGCCACATGACACGGAAGCGGGCGTTCGACCGAGGTCCTATTCGACACACAACGAATACCGCGTGGCAGATCGACCGTAGCAAAGAGATTCTGCAGACCCAAAGCACTGCGCTGGCATCGCAACATAGTAGGCAGACCGTGCAGACGCTGTGGTGTAGTCAATGAACCCAACGGGCAGTATAGGCTTCGCTTAGCCATTCTGCCGCCCGAGACTCGCTGGTGTGACTAGATGATCGATGAATTCGAAGCATCTAACGTCAGTGCCTGCTGTGCTGGAATGCTCAATGCGAGGTGAATCAAGCCGAACGGTCGAGGAAGGGGTGGTCATTCTACTCTCCACTCTCTCCTTAATGCGTCCGGTCTGCTTGGTTTGGACGAGCCAATATGTACATAACCCTCAAGGTCAACCATACGAAAACCCCACACGCTTGCCCCAAAAACCGAGCTCAAGACGCCACTAAACCGCAACTATGTTGCAATAATACCATGTTGTGTGACTATTAATGGTGCTTACTTATTGCACATCGCCTTTGTGTTTATGCCTCGTCAAATCCAGATCCGACGTAGTCCACTTCATGGCAAGGACGTCTTCGCCGTTGTTGATATTCCACGCGGCAAACGCATCATCGAGTACAAGGGGGCACCCGCATCACTCACGCCGCAGCGCAGCGGAAACACCCGGCCAAATCCAGATGACTTCTTTCACACATTCTTGTTCGCGTTGAGCGACGGCCGCCATTGCATCGACGCAGGCACAGACGAGAATGCTGCTCGTTGGATCAATCATCGTTGCGCACCCAACTGCGAGGCGGTCGAAGAATTTGATCGTAATGGCCTATTGTGCGTTTATCTTCACGCGAAACGCCTGATCCGAGCAGGAGAGGAACTGAACTTTGGCTACTGCCTAGGATTTGACCAACCGGCTACTGACGAGGACCGCCGTAATTACCTGTGCCGCTGTCGCTCATGGGAACTGTCGTCGCACAATGCTCGCCCCGGTGGGGAATCACGGTGCCGCGGGCCGTGGCAAAGCTCGGCGATGAACGAAATTATCAAGCCAGAGTCTGCACGGCGGACGGCGATAATCGCTTACGTCGAGGCGTTCGACACGCTTCTGCGCGAACCGATACCACTTCCCGAGATCTCTGGGCTGCCACCAACGCCGAGGCCCGTCGACCAGACACAGCCGCTTGCACTGCTCGTCTCGGCGCATCCCGATGACGAATGCCTCACTGCTGGGGCGGCCTTGCACTGAGATTGCGCCGAGAAGCGGGTTTTGAGGTCCTGAATGTGGCCGCAACGCTGGGCAGTAAAGTCGAGCGTCGTAGTGAACGGTGAAATGAGCTTTGCCACGCCTGCAGTCGTCTTGACTTCGCGCTTGTCGCCCCAATTTTTGAAGATCACCTCCCCGTTACAGCGGCACGGCGCCGAGCCGAGCCGGAAAGTTGGGCAGTGACGTCGACCGCCTTGCTGCCCTATACTATTGGACCATTACCGTAGGGTCGAGAACTGGCGCACGCACGGTAGGTCCCGGTGGCTTCTCTCTTGCTTTCGCGGTGGGTCTCAATCCGGTTGCCATGATTACGTTTCCAGCTCCCGCCACCTCAAACGCAGCATGCGGTTTTCCCGCACTACGCTTTGCTGCCTGCTTCACGTCAAGGTTTATGTATGGGACCTATCATGCCGGGGACACTTTCAGCGCGGCAGCCCGACGAACCCGGTAGCCGTTGAACAGCTTCAGTTCGTCATATAGGCAGTGCCTACTCCACGTCTTCCAGCCGAAGCGCCGACGATTCCGGGATCGACCCACGTGGCGTCGAATCTTCTTCTCCACCCAGTCCTTGATGAAGCTGAAGCACTCCTTCGCTGGCATGTCCAACAGCGAAGTAATTCACCCAGCCTCGCAGCACCGGATTGATCAGTTACACTACCCGATCCACCGGC
>JAQFVJ010000102.1 GCA_029439525.1 Caballeronia sp. BR6202001591004 | reverse complement strand
TTCTCGCGCATCCAGCGTGATGTGATCGCGCGTGGCATCTTCACTTCAGTAAAAGACTTCGATCGCAAGCTCATGCACGACATCCGCGAGCACAATAAAAATCCGAAGCCGATCAAGTGGAAGTATAACGATCCTTCGCCTCGGATCCGACCAGTGCCAAATCAATTACGCAGTCGATTAGCCTGACGGGGCAAGATGCGGACGAGATGCGAGATCGGGCTTTGCCTTCGCATGCGCGGTTGGCCGCATCGGCCCACTTGGTTCGAGAATCACGTAATTCTGATGGCTGGCGCGCCACGCTGGCGCATTACTTTGTCGTGCCGGTCGAAATACAGGAACGCATCTTTCTGGATCGACATTGATCCGAAGGACCAGGGCCGTATCGGTGCTGCCAGAGCAGGCGCGATGATAGGGCGCGGCGCGATACGCGGACGGGTTGCGCTGGATCGGCAGCACCGGTTTCGCATCATGATCGGACCGGTGGATTTGCAGTCATACCTTCGTTTCACGCCCAAGGGCGCGGATCTGCCGCATCTGGTTGAGTGGGTACGTGCGTTCGTCGGAAGGGAGCTCGAATTGCGCATCAATCCCGAGAGCACACTGCCCGCGCAGATGGGCGGCACATGCAGCAGATGGACTGGTCCGGCTGGTTTGGCCGCCCGAGAATCCCGATCGCCCGATCAAAGGCATGGTGTTCGAGCCGGAACGTTATGCGCATCAGTTCAGGCTTCACACTCCATCAACCAGGCAGAATTCACGACTCGCAACTCCATCGAGAAAAATGAAGCAGGCAAACAGAAGCGCCACGCTTCAGACACCACGAAATCGAACGACGTACGCAGCGAATGGGCAAAGCCCATCACGGCGGCTGAACCTTGCGGACCGGACCTCGAATACGACCACGACTTTGTCGTGCTGTTTGCCAGCGCGGCGGCCAAACAGGATGTACGGGAGCTTCGTCGGTGCCGCAGCCCCCATCAACTGGAGCGCAGTCGAGCGCGATTGCCGGCGTTTGCTGAGCCGGACCAAGGATATTCGGTTTGGGGTTTTGTACGTGCGCTGCCGGACACGCCTGTCAGGTGCGCCGGGGCTGGCCGAGGGCCTCACGCAATTGGCCTCTGGCTTCGGGCCAGGTGCATCCATACGAAGGACAGGATTACGGGAGGGACGAAGCGCGGGAGATGCGCATGAACGCGCTGCTGGGATTGCTTGATGGCCGATGCGCGTGAGATAGAGTTGTCGAAATCGACGGCTGTGCGTTTGCAGCTGCGCGACGTCGAGCGAGCTTTCGCCTTTCCGCGTCCGAACGATGCGCTTGTGCCCGAGTCGATCGTCCAGCACTTGCGGGACTTGAGAATCCGTCAGCCCGCGCCGATGACTGCATTCGAAGAGGCACTGGCATCCCTCACAGCAATTGACGAGTGGTGCGGCGAGCAACTGGCGGACAATCGGCCGGACCTCGCGCCGTTGATGAAACTGCTGGAACCATTGCGGTCTCCCGTGACCGATGACGTCGAAGCGGTGGCTCATGTTGAGCCGCTCGCAGCGGTGGCCTCGATGGAGGATACGGGGCCATGCGCAGCTGTCGCGGACGAGTCGGCAGTGGTTGTTTGTGCGGATCAAGGTGAGACGCAGCATCCTGGGACGGTGGCGGAAGACATCATTTCGCCTTCGTCATCTGCGCCGGCTGTGCCGCAGGCCCTACTGGACGACAGGCAAAGCGCGTTAGCATCAATTCGCGCGGCGCGGATCTGGTTCGAGGCGCACGAGCCGAGCAGTCCTTGTATTCTTGTATTGCTAAAACGCGCAGAAGCATTTGTGGGAAAGCGATATTCGGAAGTCGTGAAGGCTATTCCAGCGGAGCTGCTGGCCGAGTGGGACGCTTAGAGGGCCTGCGGAGGAACGAGCCAGATGCTCCTCTGGCGCACGCGCTGTCGATGGTGGATTGCTTCCAACGCCGACGGCAATGGACTCGGGATTACGCGGGCCTCGACAGTATTCAACTAGTCAACGGTCCGTGGTCAGGTGCGGACTTTTCACATCCCGCCGCCGCAGTTCATGCTCAGTCCTTCGTGTCCCACAGATCGCGAATCGGCCCAGCATCCGGCGCCGAGATATCGAAGTGGCGATACGTCAGCAAGGTCGCCACACGTCCACGCGGCGTGCGCTGCAAAAAGCCTTGCTGAATGAGATACGGCTCCAGCACGTCCTCGATGGTATCGCGCTCCTCGCCGATGGCCGCCGCAAGGTTGTCCACACCGACAGGACCGCCATCGAACTTGTGCAGAATGGCTTCGAGCAGCTTGCAGTCCATCAGATCGAAGCCAACCGGATCGACATCGAGCATCTTCAGCGCTTTATCCGCGACTTCGGCGGTGATCATGCCGTCGGCCTTCACCTGCGCATAATCGCGCACGCGCCGCAGCAGACGGTTTGCGATACGCGGCGTGCCACGCGAGCGCCTAGCGATTTCCAGCGCGCCTTCGTTGACGATATCCGCCTTCAACAGCGAAGCCGATCGCGCGACGATGCGCGCCAGTTCGTTCGCGTTATAAAACTCCAGCCGCGACACAATGCCGAAGCGATCGCGCAGCGGATTGGTCAGCATGCCTGCGCGCGTAGTCGCGCCAACGAGCGTGAATGGCTGAAGATCGAGCTTCACGCTACGCGCGGCCGGACCTTCGCCGATCATGATGTCGATCTGATAATCCTCGAGCGCTGGATACAGAATTTCCTCGACGACCGGCGACAGCCGGTGAATCTCGTCGATGAACAGCACGTCGTTGGCTTCGAGATTGGTGAGCAGCGCGGCCAGATCGCCCGCGCGCTCCAGAACCGGTCCCGACGTCTGCCGCAGATTCACGCCCATTTCACGCGCGATGATATGCGCGAGCGTCGTCTTGCCGAGACCCGGCGGCCCGAACAGCAGCACGTGATCGAGTGCTTCCGACCGGCGCTTGGCCGCTTCGATGAAAATTTCGAGCTGGTCGCGCACCTTTTCCTGCCCGACGTATTCGTCGAGCTGACGCGGACGCAGCGCGTGCTCGAACGCTTCCTCGTTCGGCGAGACGGGCGTGGCCGCGATGATGCGTTCGGCGGCGAGTTTGTCGGTTTCGATCATGGGTTGATTGTAAAGCGTGCCTTTGCGCGGTGAAGCTGGCCGAATGGCCTAGTCGTCACGCCTTGGACAACGCCTTCAGCGCCAGCTTGATGCCTTCGGACACGCCCGTTCCCGCCGGCACATTTTTGATCGCGGCAAGCGCTTCCTTCTCCGAATAGCCGAGCGCGAGCAGCGCATTGAGAATGTCGGACGCGTGATCGGACGCTGATGCCGCCATCGCCGCCGCGCCCAGATCCGCGCCGAGCTTGCCTTTCAGTTCGAGCAGCAACCGCTCCGCCGTCTTCTTGCCGATGCCCGGCACGCGCGTGAGGCGTGCGGCGTCCTGCGTCGTCACCGTCTGCGAGAGTTCGTGCACGCTCATGCCAGAGAGCACCGCCAGCGCCATGCGCGCGCCGATGCCGCTGATCTTCAGCAACTCGCGGAACGTCGAGCGCTCCTGCGTGGTGAGAAAGCCGTACAGCAAATGCGCGTCCTCACGCACAATCAATTGCGTCAGCAGCACGACCTTTTCGCCGGTATTCGTCAGGTTGTAGAAGGTACTCATCGGCACGTCGATTTCGTAGCCGACGCCGCTGCAATCGACGAGCAGATGCGGCGGGTTTTTTTCCAGCAGAATGCCGGCGATGCGACCGATCATGTGTTTGTATGCTCTAAAATTTAACCGATGAGCCGCCCGCGCCCCACGCGCAAGCCTTTCTTCGCCAGCCCCGGCGCGATGCCACCCAACGTGGCCAGCCCGTTGCCGCCGTGCGCGTGACAAATGGCCATGCCGAGCGCATCGGCGGCGTCGGTGCTCGGCACGCCGGAAAGGCTCAACAGACGCACGACCATCTGCTGCATTTGTTCTTTCGTCGCGCGGCCGTAACCGACGATGGCCTGTTTCAACTGCAGCGCGGTATATTCGGCGACCGGCACGCCGCTCGCGACGAGCCCGCAAATGGCCGCGCCGCGGGCCTGTCCGAGCAGAAGCGTCGACTGCGGATTGACATTGACGAAAACCTTTTCGATCGCCGCCTGATCCGGATTGTGCTGCGCGATGAGCGTCGAGATCCCGCTGAAAATGGTGTTCAGTCGCGAAGGCAAATCCGCGTCGGCTGTCTTGATGACGCCACTCGTCACGTAATTGAGCTTGTGTCCTTGCTTGTCGATGATGCCGACGCCGGTCACGCACAAGCCTGGGTCGATGCCGAAGATTCTCATTCGTTCGCGATGCGGTCTTTCAAATTAAATTGCCCCGTCTGCGCTGACGAAAGCGCAAACAGGCAAATCTTAAAGGAAAGCTAGCGCGATTTAGTGGCGGAAATGCCGCGTGCCGGTCAGAACCATCGCGATGTTGTGCTCATCCGCGGCGACGATCACTTCGTCGTCACGCATCGAGCCGCCGGGCTGGATCACGCAGGTCGCGCCCGCGTTCACCACCACGTCGAGACCGTCGCGGAACGGGAAGAACGCATCCGATGCCACCGCCGAGCCATTCAGCGTCAGGCCGGCGTTCTGCGCCTTGATGCCCGCGATACGCGCCGAATCCACGCGACTCATCTGGCCCGCGCCGACGCCGAGCGTCATGCCGTTCACGCAGAACACGATCGCGTTCGACTTCACGAACTTCGCAACGCGCCACGCGAACATCAGATCGTCCATTTCCTTGGGCGTCGGATAACGCTTGGTCACCACGCGCAGTTCGTGCGGCTGCACGTTCTTCGCATCAAGCGATTGCACCAGCAGACCGCCGCCGACGCGCTTCAGATCGAACGCATTGTGGCCCTCGCCCAGCGCGATCTTCAGAAGACGCACGTTCTGCTTTGCGGCGAACACGGCGCGCGCGGCTTCGCTGAACGACGGCGCGATCAGCACTTCGACAAATTGCTTGGCGACAACCTGCGCCGCGGCTTCGTCCACTTCACGATTGAATGCGATGATGCCGCCGAACGCCGAGGTCGGATCGGTCTGGAACGCCTTCGAATACGCGTCGAGCGCGTTCGCGCCGAGCGCCACGCCGCACGGATTCGCGTGCTTGATGGTGACGCACGCGAGCGCGTCGAACATTTTTACGCATTCCCACGCCGCATCCGAATCGGCGATGTTGTTGTACGACAGTTCCTTGCCCTGGAGCTGCTCGTAGTTGGCGAGCGCGCCCGTCGGCACCTTCAGGTCACGATAGAACGCGGCGCTTTGATGGGGATTCTCGCCGTAACGCAGATCCTGCACCTTCTCGAACGCCATTTTGAGCGTCGCCGGATAGGTGTTGCGGCTCGAATGCTGCAGCTCTTCCGTGAGGCTCGTCAGATAGTTCGTGATCGCGCCGTCGTACTGCGCGGTGTGCGCGTACACCTTGGTCGCGAGGCGAAAGTTCGTCTTGTAGCCGACGGTGTTGTCGTTCGCGCGTATTTCGTCGAGCAGGGTGGCGTAGTCAGCCGGATCGACGATGACCGTCACGTCACGATGATTCTTCGCTGCTGAACGCAGCATGGTCGGCCCGCCGATGTCGATGTTCTCGATCGCGTCTTCGAGCGAGCATTCTTCCTTTGACACCGTCTGCACGAACGGATACAAGTTCACGACCAGCAAATCGATGGTCAGAATGTCGTGTTTTTCCAGCGCAGCCATGTGCTCGGGCAAATCGCGGCGCGCGAGAATGCCGCCGTGAACCTTCGGATGCAGCGTCTTTACGCGCCCATCGAGTATTTCCGGAAAGCCGGTGTAATCGGCGACTTCGGTGACGGACAGACCCGCGTCGGCGAGAAGTTTTGCCGTGCCGCCGGTCGACAGAATTTTCACACCGAGCGCCGACAGCGATTTGGCGAAATCGACGATGCCGGACTTGTCGGAAACGGAAATGAGCGCTTGCTTGATCATGATGAACACTGAAACCGAAAAGGATAACCAGGCCGGACCAGGGCGCGCGCCCCAGTCCGATGAATCAAATCAATCCGTGCTGCTGGAGCTTCTTGCGTAGCGTGTTGCGGTTGATGCCGAGATATTCGGCAGCGAGCGATTGGTTACCGCCCGCCTGCTCGAGCACCACTTCGAGCAGCGGTTTCCACGCATGAAATCACCATGTCGTAGACGTCGTGCGGCTTGGATCCGTCCAGGTCCTGAAAATAGTTGTCGAGACTTTGGCGGACGTATTGTTCGATGTTATGTCTGCTCATGCGGCAATTAGTCGGTCGTTGTTGTTCCGCCGCCGCACGATTCCTCGTCCGCCGTTTCGTCGGCGTCAGCGGACTCGTCGACATAGATCAGACGGTCTGACAACGCTTTTGCTCGTCGAAGAATTCGTTCATAGCGAGCAATTGTTCTTTGGTCGTGTCGAGCGTATTCATCCGGTGCCGGAAGGTGTTGGCGCCGGAAAGGCCGCGAGTGTACCAGCCGATATGCTTGCGCGCAGTCTGAACGCCCGTGATTTCCCCATAGAAGGCGTACTGATCTTCGAGGTGCTCGTTCATCACCTGCTGGATCTCGTCGATGCGCGGCGGCGGCAGGCGCTCGCCCGTCTCCAGAAAATGTTCGATTTCGCCGAACATCCACGGACGACCCTGCGCGGCGCGGCCGATCATGATGGCGTCGGCACCCGTGACGGCGAGCACGTGACGCGCGGCTTCGGCGAGCATCTGCGGATCCGCACCCGCGATCTGCACGGAGATCGGTTCGACCTCGCCCGCGTGATTGGCGCGGCGCATGGTCGGTCTTCTCGCTTTTCCACAACTAGCGTGTTCGACGCAACCATCTCCGACACCGTGTACCCGCGCTTGCAGAGCTGACGGAACGGCCGGTCGCGGTCGGTGACGCCTGCCATCGGGGCGACCAACAGGTTGTTGCGCAGAACGTGTGAACCGATGGTGGGCATGAAGGCAAAAAAGCATCCGCGCAGTCCGGACACCGTCAAGGCGGCGTTCCGTTCGTCAGGCAGATGCAACCTTTCTGAAGGAAAATATGTATTTTAACGCGAAACGCGTGCTGAAATTAAGTACAATCGCGTGCAAGTCATTAAATCTTCAATGAAAGAACAGGCGATCGCGGAGGATAAGTTGTTTGCTTTGCGCAGACGATTGCGTTGTGCGCATTCGGCCGCTTCTCTAGCGCCGCTGGCCGAACATCATCTGGCGTGCGAGCGCGGTCTTCACCGGCGGAAGGAATTCGAGCGCGGTGAGCGCGAGTCCGCGCACCGCGGCGAGCGGCGGAAAATCGACGGTGAACAGGCGCGCGAGCGTGTCCGTCGCGCCAATTGTGAGGCGGCGGTCGAGCGCGCGCCGTTGCGCGAAGTGCACAAGCGCAAGCGGACGAGCGCCATCGATGGACAGCGCGTCGGTGAGCGCGCGGGCGTGGCGCAGGCCTATATTCAGGCCCTGGCCCGCGACCGGATGCAGCGTCTGCGCGGCATTGCCGATGGCGACCATGCGCCGGTCGATGAGCGTATGCAGCGCCGTCAGCCCGAGCGGAAACGCCGCGCGCCCCGCGATGCGTGTGAAGCGTCCCATGCGCGAGCTGAACGCGGCGCCGAGTTCGGCGAGGAACGCGTCGTCGTCCAGCGCCATGCGGCGCGCGGCTTCGTCGGGCGACCCGCACCAGACGAGCGAATAGTCCGCGTAACGCTGACCGCCGCATGGCAGCAGCGCGATTGGGCCTTCACTCGTGAACCGCTCCCACGCGATGTTCGGCCGGGGATCGGACACGCTGACCGTCCCGACGATGGCCGTTTGCCCGTAATCGCGCGAGCGGCGCGCGTTTTCGGTGGACTCGTCCCGCTGCGGGCCTTGCTGCTGAAAGAAACCGCCTTCCGCGTTGACCAGCACTTTCACGCGGATCGGCCGCTCGCCCTCCGCCGTCTGCAGCGGCAGCGTAACGCCGTCGGCGTCCTGGGTAGGCGTGAGCGCGGAGGTGTTGGTCAGCCAATCCACCTTTGTCGCGCGCACGGCATCCGCGAGTGCGCCGACGAGCGAGCCGTAGCGGACCACGTAGCCGAGTTCCGGCAATTCGTGTTCGTCGTGCTCGATCAGCGTTCGTCCGAAATGGCCGCGCTGCGAGACGTGGATGTGTCGGATCGGCGTCGAATCGCCGGGGAAGCTGAGCTCCTGCAGCATCACGCGACTGCCGTGCGAAAGCGCGAGCGCGCGCGGATCGTTAGCGACGGCGTCAGGCGTGCGCGCGTCGATCAGCGCGATGGACAGGCGCGACGTCGCGCTGCGCCGTGCGAGCCAGCCCGCGAGCGCAAGACCCACCGGCCCCGCGCCGACGATGGCGATGTCGTAGTCGAAATGCGGTTCGATGCGTTGAACGTCACTCATGGTGCTGTGGTCAGGTTCGCGTTGAGTTAGTCATTGCTGATGCGCCGTGCGTCTCGCGCATCAGCGCTTCGATTTCATCCGCATCGACGGGCACTTCGCGCGTGATCAGCCCGCAGCCGTTCGCCGTGACGACCGCGTCGTCCTCGATGCGGATGCCAATGTTCCAGTAGCGCTCCGGCACATCCTCGGCAGCACGCACATAAAGCCCCGGCTCGATGGTGAGCACGTTGCCCGCGGCGAGCGTGCGCCACGGACGCGCGCCCTGATCGTCGGCAGGACCATCGGCATCGCGGTAGTCGCCGGCGTCGTGGACGTCCATGCCGAGCCAGTGTCCCGTGCGATGCATATAGAAGCGCGCATAGGCCTTCTGCGAGATCACGTCGTCGACACTGCCGAACTTGCTCTTGTCGAGGATGCCGATATCGAGCAGACTTTGCGACAGCACCTTGACCGCAGCCTGATGCGGCGCGTCGAAGCTCACGCCGGCGCGCGTCGCGTCGACGGCAGCGTATTGTGCGGCAAGAACGACGTCGTACAGCTCGCGCTGCGCGGGCGTGAACCGGCCGCTCGCCGGGAACGTGCGCGTGATGTCGGACGCGTAACCGTCGAGCTCGCAAGCGGCGTCGATCAGGATGAGGTCGCCGTCCGCCGCGATGGCGTTGCCCGCCGGATAGTGCAGCACGCACGCATTCGCGCCTGCCGCGACAATCGATCCATACGCGGGTGCCTGCGCGCCGTGACGGCGGAACGTGTAGAGCAACTCGGCTTCGATCTCGTACTCGCGCATACCTGGCCGGCACGCGCGTATCGCGCGGCGGTGCGCCTCGGCGGATATCGATGCGGCGCGGCGCATGATCGGCAGTTCGTGGTCGTCCTTGACGAGACGCATCTCGTCAAGGGTCG
>JAQFVJ010000101.1 GCA_029439525.1 Caballeronia sp. BR6202001591004 | reverse complement strand
CTGCTACGCCACCCTCAGGAAATTTCCTTGACTATCGGAAGAGTCAAAGACGCGATATAGCAATTGACATGGAAAGGCATATCAGCAGCTCGGCGCTCATCTGAGCTCTTCGAGATGGGTAAGCGATAGTCCGAGTTGCGCGCGCCGCGCGAGCCACGGCGAAGGCCGATAGCGCGGGTCGCCCAGCACGCTGTGAATGTTGCGCAGAATCGTCAGGATGGTCGCGGCGCCGAGCGTGTCGCCGAGCGCGAGCGGGGGATAGCCCAGGCCGAGCATCACCGCGAGATCGATGTCTTCCGGCGACGCGATGCCTTGCTGCGCGATATCGCAGCCGATGTTGACGATGGTCGCCACCACGCGCTGCGCGACGAGCCGGTCGAATCGCGGATCACGGTGACGGGCACGCCGTCCACGGCGAACAGCGCGTGCGCTGCGGCGCGCATGGCGGGCGTGGTCATGATGGTGCGGCGCGTGACCGTTTCGAGCGGAAAGAGCGTATCGACGGCGACGACGCGCGTCGCATCGAGATGCTCGTTGACGGCCGTCGTGGTCGCATCGACACCGAGCGGCGGGACGACGATCAGCGAATCCGGCGCGGGCGTGTGACCCGCGTCGATATGCACCGTGTAGTCGTATCGCGCGATCAGTTTCAGCACCTGCTCGCGCCCGGCGGGCAGCGCGCGACTGATCCACACGCGCGTGGGCAGCCGCGTCAGCGCCGGCGCTTCTTCGGGCACCTGCTGCTTGCCATCGACGTAACGATAAAAGCCTTCGCCCGCCTTGCGCCCGATGAGTCCGCTCGCGAGCCGCGTGCCGGTGATCGGCGACGGCCTGGCGCGGCTCCTTGTAAAACTGGTAATAGATCGATTCCATCATCGGATGCGATACGTCGAGCGCGGTCAGATCGAGCAGTTCGAACGGCCTGAGCCTGAAACCCGCCTGTTCGCGCATGATGCGATCGATATCCGCGAAGCTCGCAATGCCTTCTCCCGCGACGCGCAGGCCTTCGGTGTTCATGCCGCGTCCGGCGTGATTGACGATGAAGCCCGGCATGTCCTTTGCGCGCACCGGCGTGTGGCCCATGTGGCGCGCGAGCGCCATCAGCGCATCGCCGGCGCGCGGATCGCCGCGCAGGCCGTCGATGACTTCGACCACGCGCATTAGCGGCACCGGATTGAAGAAGTGGAAGAACCCCGTGACCCGTTCAGGCCGCTCGCAGCCCGCCGCAATCGCCGTGATCGACAGCGATGACGTGTTGGACGCCAGAATGCAGCGCTCGCTCACGACGGTTTCGAAGTCGCGAAGCAGTTCGCGCTTGATGTCGAGATTCTCGACGATGGCTTCGATCACCGCATCGCAGTCGGACACTTGCCGACGAACTGCGCATCGCGCGCGCGAGTGCCGCGTGCGCGTCGGCTTCCTTGATCTTGCCCTTGGCGGCGAGTTTGGCGAACGTGTCCGACAGATACTCGCGCGCGGCGGCGAGCGCTTTCGGATTCGTGTCGAACAGATACACGGTGGGACCGGCGCGAGCGCGGCAATCTGCGCGATGCCGAGCGTGTCGATGCTGAAGTCTTGCGTACTCATGGTGCGTGTCGATCCTTTTCGTTGAGCGTCGGATCGATTGCGCTCCGATGACAGCCGTATTTTCTTGTGCCGCTCAGAGTTTGGCCAGGCGTTCGAGCGCGAGCGTTTCTTCCTTTTTCGCGAAGCAGAAGCGCACGACGCCCGATTCATGACTCTCATGACATGACTCTCGTGATAAAAATGAGAATGTCGACACCGGAATCGCGGCGACGCTGATTTCGCTGGTCAGTCATTTAGAGAACTCGGCTTCGGGCATGTCGCTGATCTTCGAATAGTTGAAGTCGATGCACTGGAAATACGTGCCGTCGCAGGGGCAGCAGCGAGAAGCGCGTATTGGCGAGGCCTTCACGGAAGAAGTCGCGCTTTTGATAGAACGCGGGCAGTTCTAGATACGGCTACGGATCATCGAGAAAGTGCGCGAGGCCGACCTGCATCGGCGTGTTCACCGTGAATACGTTGAACACGCCGATGCACTTTGCGGAATTCGGCGCGTCAGCGCGGCGGGCGCGGCGACATAGCCGACTTTCCAGCCCGTCACATGAAACGTCTTGCCGAAGCTCGACACGACGAAACTGCGCTTGGCCAGTTCCGGATAGCGCGACACGCTCTCGTGCGGCGCGCCGTCGTAGACCATGTGCTCGTAGATTTCGTCGGAGAGGATCAGCATGTCGGTGCCGCGCACGATCTCCTCGAGCTTTTGCATGTCCGCCGCACACCACACGCGGCCGGTCGGATTGTGCGGCGTATTGATCATCAACAGGTGCGTCTTCGGCGTGATTGCGGCGGCGATCTTGTCGAACGACAGCGCGTAGTCCGGCGCTTCCAGCGACACGAACACCGGCTTGCCGCCGGCCAGTTCGATCGTGGGCACGTAGCTCGTACATCGGCTCGATGACGATCACTTCGTCGCCCGGATGCACACGCACAATACAGCGGTCAAAGGCGCCTGCGTGGCGCCCGCTGTCACGGTGATTTCGCGGTCGGCATCGTAGGAGCGACCGTAGATCGCGTCGATCTTGCGCGCGATCGCCTGACGCAAGGGTGCTGAGCCCGCCATTGGCGGATACTGGTTGTGACCGTCGCGCATGGCGCTGGCGACGGCATCGACGATGCGCGGATCGCAATCGAAATCGGGGAAGCCTTGACCCAGATTCACCGCGCCCTTTTGCGCGGCGAGCGCGCTCATCACGGTGAAAATGGTCGTGCCCACACTGGGCAGACGCTACGGAAAGGACAGCTCGGGCGGCGTTTGCGGCAAGTCGTGCGAAGCGTTCATGGTGATGTGGGCGTTGTCTCTGCTCGGTATTTTTATTTTATTTTAAAAATGTCAGTCGATGGTCGCCGGCGCGCCGAGATGCGCCTCGACGGCAAGCACGAACGGCTTCGGCTCCGAGATGCGGAACGCGAAGTCGCGCGTGACACGGCGCGCCAGTTTCAGCACGGCGCGGCCCTTCGACACGAGCCACGTGGCCTGCGAGGCGTGCGCGAGCTCGAGAAACTTCTGATTGTCGCGATCCTTGCATCGGGGCAGCGGGCGTTCGTCGTCCTGCGCCTGCGGCTCGACCGGCGTGGAAAAGCGCGCGACGGTTTCGAGTGCCGCCGTCTTGTCGACGTTCACGCGTACGAACTGCGGATAATCGAGCACGCGCGTGAGTTCACCCAGACACCGCCGGTCGATCAGCGCATCGAGCGTGCGCGCCTTCAGGTCGGCGTGGATCGGACGCGTGGGGGGGATCGTCGAAAACAAGGATGTCGATCCACACGTTGGAATCCAGCACGATGCGCAAGGGCGCGGAATCGGGCGATCGCGGACACGACGGCGGCTATGCGGGCAACGCGGCGGAATTTTCCATTCGATACAATCGGGAGTTTATGCCAATGATCGCCGGGAAGCGCCCCGGCGAGCCTCCATGATAAATCGTTCTCTCGCCCGCGAAATCCCTCGACTACGAGACGCCTCCTCACATCAAGAAGCATACGCTGCCTCAGTTCGTCGATGACGACGCCGCCGAATTTGATCCACGATCTGCGCAAGCTCTCGCCGCAGCAGATCGGCCGCATGATGGGCATTTCCGACCTGCTCGCGGTGCTGAATTTTCAGCGTTACGCCGACTGGTCGAAGACTTTCGACGCGCAAAATTCGAAGCAGGCGGTGCTCGCCTTGAACGGCGACGTCTACGAAGGATTCGCCGCCAAATCTCTGTCGTCCGCCGATCTCGACTTTGCGCAGAACCATGTGCGTGTGCTGTCCGGCCTGTACGGGCTCTTGCGTCCGCTCGATCTGCTGCAGCCGTCGGCTCGAAATGGGCACGAAGCTGCCGAACGGGCGCGGCAAGGATCTGTACGGGTTCTGGGGCGAGCGCATCATCACGGCGGCGCTCAGCGAGCAACTGAAGAAGCAGCGCAGCGGGCGCGTGCTGGTGAATTGCGCGTCGGAGGAATACTTCAAGTCGGTCAAGCAGAAGCTGCTCGCAGCGCCCATCGTGTCGCCGGTGTTTGAGGACTGGAAGGGCGGCCGCTACAAGATTATCAGTTTCCACGCGAAGCGCGCGGCCTTGATGGCGCGCTACGCTGTGGAGAACCGCATCAACGAGCCGGAAGGGCTCAAGGGCTTCGACAGCGAAGGCCATCAATTCGACGCGAAGGCATCGAACGATACGACGTACGTGTTCCGTCGCCGCATCGCGGCCTGAGGGCGCGAGCCACTGAACAAAAAAGCAAGGATTAGACGATGAGCATCTCCATCTACAGCAACTTCGACGCGGGCGCGATCGAAGTCGTCAACGCAGAGAATCCCGAAGACATCTGCTTGCGCGTGCGCAAGGACAGTCACGCCGACTTCGCGCAATGGTTTTACTTCCGCGTGTCGGACGTGCGTGGCCAGCGTCTCGTGATGACGTTCGAGAACGCGTCGCAGTGTGCTTTTCCGGAAGGCTGGCGCGACTACGAAGCAGTCGCGAGCTATGACTGCGTCAACTGGTTCCGCGTGTCGACCGAATACGACGGCAAGGTCATGAAGATCGACCACACGCCCGACTTCGATCGCGTTTATTATGCGTATTTCGAGCCGTACAGCGAAGAACGTCATTCGGAATTCCTCGACGCGGTTCAGGTTCAGCAAATGCCACTCGCGATGTTCATGGAACTCGGCCAGACCGTACAGGGCCGGCCGATGTCGCTGCTCGCGCTCGGGCTGCCGTATTTCGAAGGCGAGGAGCCGAAGAAGCACGTGTGGATCATTGCGCGCCAGCATCCGGGCGAGACGATGGCAGAATGGTTCGTCGAGGGTCTGGTTAAGCGGCTGGCGGGCTTCGGTGACTGGGCGGGCGACCGGCCGCGCGTGCACTGTTCGACCGCATGGTGTTTCACATCGTGCCAAACATGAATCCGGACGGCAGCGTGGCGCACCAATGCGGCGGGCGCGAATCTGAACCGCGAATGGATGGAGCTGAGCGCCGAGCGCAGCCCGGAAGTGCTGCTGGTGCGTGAGGCGATCGCTGAGACGGGCTGAGATCTGTTCTTCGACATCCACGGCGACGAAGCCATTCCGTACGTGTTCGTGGCTGGCTCGGAAATGCTGCCGAGCTTCACGGCACAGCAGGCGAAAGAGCAGAAGGCTTTCGTTGAGTTCTTCAAGCAGGCGAGCCCGGACTTCCAGGACGTGCACGGCTACGAGTCCAGCAAGTATCAGACGGATGCGCTCAAGTTCGCGTCGAAGTACATCGGCAACGAATACAAGTGCCTGTCGCTGACGCTCGAGATGCCGTTCAAGGACAACGCCAATCTGCCCGCCGCGCGGCGCTGGGTGCAGCGATGCTGCAGGCGATCCTGTGGCACGTGCAATCGTTTTCGGCATGATGCATTCGTGTGAGCGAGCGTTTTGCTGAACGCTCGGGCTTATCGACGCAAAAGGGCGTGACCGTTTCGCACGGCACGCCCTTTGTGTTTTCCTGTGTGTTTCATGCAGGCATCGATGCAGCAGCCGACGGACCGGTCAGTGTTTCTTCTTGGTCGTCGACTTCTTCGATGACGACGATTTCGTCTTCGCGCCGTGCTTAGTTTTCGTGCTGCGTGTCGAATGCGATTGCGCGCGCAACGGCGGCACCGGGTCGTTCCAGCCGAACGCGAGTATCTGGCTGCCTACATATCCGCAGCGGAATTTCAGCTGCATCGGATCGCCTTCGTTGTCCTTGCGCACGCCCTGTCCTTCGACGGTCACGACATTGTCCACCTTGATCTTCTGCTTCTTGTCATCGAAGGAGTCGTTCCAGGGTTCGATCGTGAAGTGCGAGGGATCGAAGGACGCGGGCGGAAACTCGACGTGGTCGAACGCCGTCGAGGTGCTGGCGACGAAACTGCCGTGGGCGGCACAATTCGCGACGAGCGGATTAGCATGGAGATCGGTGACGAAGTGGTGGATCAGTTCGTTGCGCTCGTCGAGCGAATCGGCAAAGGCGGACATGGCGCACGCAAGCGACGCGCATACTGCCAACCGGCCGACGAGCCGGCGCGGTGCGAAGGTACTTTCCATCAAGTCTGGCGCTAAGAAGACACAAGCAAGTAAGATGCCTCGTGTAAGGAAGGAGTTCAATCTTATCGCACCTTACGCGCTATTCGATTGCTTCGAGTCATTGATGCGCCGATGCGAACAGCCAGTATGAAGCGTTGCGGAATCGATTGTCAGCCGTGATTCAGGTGCGTGGCCCACGATCGAGGCGATACCGGCGTCGTCGTATGTGGTGATCCACGCGGGCTTGTACACGGTGATCAGGATCGTGAGCAATCCGGTGAACAACGCCTCACCCACGCCGAGCAACAGCGACGCACGGAACGCGCCCGGCACGTTGATGGGTCACCCGGCAAGCGCCATCTCGAGCAGAATGTGGGCCCGCCGCACGCCGCGGCAACGGCAGCGCCTGAGGTCACGAAGCCATGCCCGGCGATGAACGTAAAGAGATTGCGCGGCAGCCACGTGTTAGACAGACGCTGCAGCAGCGTCGACACCCCGACGGGCAGCGCGCCGAACAACAGCTACGTGGCCGCGACCGAAGGCCATGTGGCGTCGAGCACGACGGCCGTGAGCCCGGGGGTCGCGGCCGTACCGATCAGGCGCGAGCCGCCAGTCGAACAGCGTGACCATCAGCGTTGCGCCCAATAAGTGAATGACGGGTCCGTCGTCGAACCATGCATTGTATGCCCACAGCACTGTGACCGCCACGATGGTGCCGAACCATACGTGGAGCGTCGCGTCCTGCAATCGGCCAAAGGGTCGTTGCATCAGAACGAGCGCAAGCAGCCCCACGGCGGCGATTCAACTGCCGGCGGTTAGCCACAGCGGGAGCGGTATGTAGAAAAACCCCATGATTTGCATATTACTCGTTGCGCGTAAAACGTGTGCGCAAACGGCGGACCCGTGTTCAGGGTTTGTTGTTAGAACGACGACTCAGGCTGGGCCGCCATCGGCAGCGCCGCGCCTTCGCTGTCGATCAGCGGCGGATACTTGCGACGCTTGCGGCGTAGCGCCACGATGTTGGTCTCTTCGGATTGGACGGCGGGTTCTGGCTCGTCACCGCCAGGGCGAAGGATTTTCAGATGCGAATTCTGCATGTCATTGTAGATGGCCACCGCCGCAGCTCGGTTAGTCACGCCGAGTTGCTGGAAGACGCCCGCGAGGTGGATTTTCACCGTGCTTTCGCTGATGCCGAGCATCTTCGCGATCATCTTGTTGGTGCTGCCCGTGCACGCAGCCCATGATCTGCTCCTGACGGGGCGAGAGCGTCAGGTCAGCGCCCGGGAGCACCCATCACCGGGTCGAGGCGCGTGGGATCACGCCTGTCGCGCGACGCTCTCGCCAGCATGAAGACATCGCCCGCGCTGGGCCGGTCCATCACGATCGCACAGGGCCACGTCCGGGGCTTCCTCCAACAAAGTGTGCAGGTCGATCGCGCGAAGCGTCGCCGCCCAATCGATGACGATCATGTCGGGCATGCTGCGCTTCAGTGTGGCATGGGCCTCCTGCCAATCCTTCACTTCGGTGAACTGGGCCTGACGCATAACCCGGCGCACCAGAGTTTTAAGACCAGCCCGACGTTCGGCGTCGGCTCCCATGATATTGACTTTTATTTTTCTACCTCGTTTTCAATCGTCCGAGGGACCTTGCTTCGGGTACTTATCGCTGGGCGACAGCGCCATATTGACAAACTTTACGCGATTGCGCGCCCGATCCGAACGCATAGGCCTAAATGACAAAACCCCGCCATTTCGCGGGGTTTGTTCTTGCAAACAGTAAAAAATATTGCTGTCTGTTGTCAGTGAAAATGCGGTTGTGCCGGCTCGGCGTCATCTGGCATCTCGGCATGGACAATTTCGCCGAGTGGATCGGCATAAAGCGGAACGCCGCAGTCGTCGCAGAACTCGGGTTCGAAACGGCCCGCATGGCGACGCACGTCGGACACGCCGGCTTTCTTCAGCAGCTCGACGATCTCCTCGACCGGACCGTCGACGCCTTCCAGATCGGCCGCGTCGTCGTCCATGCCCAGTTCGCCGTTTCCGCGGCCGTAGAACGGCCAGACAACGCCGTAGATCACATCGTTGCTGCCACGACGCGTGAATCCGACGCGATATTCATCGATACGCCGCTCGCCGAAGCCGGCGATGACCGCGCGCAGCTCTTGCGGCGCGGTTCCCAACGTGTCGAAGAGATAACGCACGGCGGTGCGCACAGTGTGGGGACGAACTTGCTCATCAGCATCTCTGCACGCCGAATAGTAGGCATCAGGCAGCAAACATTCGAATTCGCAGCCGGGGAGAATGGCGCCGAAGCTCGGACCGCCTTGCGCTGTCCATTGTTCGAGACATTGACCGCGTTCGACGCGACCGCCGTTCTCGTCTTCCTGCCAGCGGAAGAAGGCAGCGCCGGCAGGCACGACGACGATGGCGAGCAGGAAGCGCGGATCGGCGAGAATCGGCGAGGTTTCCGGCAAGTCCGCCAGATTCAGGCGAGCGGTAGCGCCACTGAGCGCCGTCTGCACCAACTGCTGAGCGAGACGCGCCGTGTCGACGTGGTGGCGCGGCAACTGATCGATGCTGTAGAGATACGGCGCAATGGCCACGCGCGCGCCGGCCGCCAGCACATGCGCCTGGAGTTGCGCGCGCAAGGCATCGATCGTATCGGCCTTGAGCGTACCCGACGGGATCGCGTATCGCGTCCAGGCCAGCACTGGCGCCGCAATCAGAAGTGCCTCGTGCGGTGCGCCGTCGATATCGATGCTGAAGGACTCGCTATGCGTTTCGGCCATGTCGGCCAGCGCGCCATAGGCGTCCGGATGATTCTGTTGAAGATGATCGAGCACAGCATCGAGAGTCGTTTGATTGCCGTTGCGCACGAGTTTGGCGATGAGCGTGTGGAGACGCGCTTCCCAGAAGCGATCTTCGACGCGACTGCCCGACGCGAAAAGCGCGAGCGACAGGCTGACGAGCTTGTCAGCATCCGGGGAAAGACGTTTTGCAATTCGCGAGCGCATATATATAGAATACGAGTTGATGGGAGGCAGTTAGTCTTTGATTATAGTCGTTTGATCGGCAGTTTTACGGCGTGATCGACTTCGACGAGGCGCTGCATGATCCCGCGCGTCCGACCGAGCTGCAGCGCCGGTATGACAGTGGCGACCATATTCATCCGAGCGACGCCGGTTACGCCGCGATGGCCGCTGTCGTGCCGATCGACGCGGTGCTCAGAGGCTCGAAGCAGGCGCATT
>JAQFVJ010000100.1 GCA_029439525.1 Caballeronia sp. BR6202001591004 | reverse complement strand
GCGGACATCATAGACTTACAGATTCTCTTACTTTGTCCGACGATCCGCGATGATCCGCCTCTTTTACACCGCTGCAGCCGCGCTTGTGATATCGATGTGCATCGAACACGCGCTCGCGTCCACCAAGCCTGTCGAGTGCAACGAGATGGAGCATCTGGCGCACGTCTGCACGCGCTGATCGTCGAGGCGCGGGGATCCAGAAAGCAAAAAGGCCGCGTGGCATGTGCCACGCGGCCTTCTTCATTTTGTCTTCGGTACGCAGCAAACGCAGCGTCAATCCAGAAAATCGCAGTTCGCCTCGACGAACGCCGCCAGATCGAGCGAATGCTGTTTGACCAGCCGCTCCACCAGTTCAGTATCGCGCTTCTCCAGCGCCTCGATGATGTGCATGTGATCAACGATCGAGCGTGACGCACGGTCGCTCTGCGAAATCGTCATCTTACGAATGGCGCGCACGTGCACGAAGATGTTCTTGATCGTGTCGAAAATGATTTCCGACTTCGACAGCCGCACGATCGCCGAATGAAACGCGATGTTCGCTTCCGAATACTCGTCGATATGCTCGGCAGGCGTGAAATCACGGAAGTTGTCGAACATATGCCGCAACTGGGCGATCTCGGCGTCCGTCGCGCGCTGCGTCGCGAGACGCGCGGCCATGCTCTCCAGCGCCGCCCATATGTGGATCATCTCCACGATCTCGCGCTTGGTCTTGCGCAGAATATAGACGCCGCGCCGCGGCACCGTGCGCAGGAAACCTTCCTGCTCGAGCAGCGTCATGGCTTCGCGGATCGGCGTGCGCGACACGCCGAGCGCTTCGGTCAGTTCCTTTTCGTCCAACCGTATTTCTTCTCGTGAGCGGTAGATGTCCGCTTCCGCGATGGCCTGCCGCAGTTTCGCATATGCTTGATCGCGCAGCGAAACCCTAGCGTTGATCGGCTCCAGCGAGAGCGTGAGGCGGCTCGCGCGAACTTCCGGCCTGTTTACCAATTGAGTATCAGATGGCATTGATGGCTTGATTTCCCAGTTGCGGACGGCCCGCGTCGATACGCTTGCTCGAACCGCCGTTCTGGTCGTCCGCCGCGAGACTGGCAAACCGACCGTGATCCTGTGCGCGCTGCAGCATGTCCTGCGGCACCGCCGACGCAATCATAAACGTGACGCCCACACCCACGGCAACCAGCGCGATTCCGACTACAACCAGCAAGGCGATGCTCATCTCAGGCTTTCGGTGAAAATCATCTAGAGCCTTTAGTATATGCTGCATCGTAACAGTACACAATATATTTTGCATCTTATATATTAGAAACAGCGCTGGCGCCTTCCTCGCAGTTTAGGCGGCTTTCTGTGTTTGCGGGACGGCTTGTGGCCGGGCTGTTCCCTGATTGACGCCCTCGCGCAGTTTGATCAATGAGAGAACGGCATCGATCATCGGCGTTTCGACCTTTACCATTCGGCCAATTTCCTCGACGACGGTCATCAGGGGATCGATTTCCATCGGACGTTTGGCTTCGCCGTCTATCAGCATCGAGGTCTTGTGCGCGCCAACCGCGCCCGCGCCGTTGTTGATGCGCCGCTCCACATCCACGCGGGAATTCACGCCGATCTTGTCGCCGATGGCCGCCGTCGCCTCGAGCATCATTTGTTTGGAGCGCTCGCGTGCTAGGACGTCAGCACGTCGAGCGTTGCACCGGTGAGCGCGCTGATCGGGTTGAAGCACAGGTTGCCCCACAGTTTCAGCCAGATTTCGTCGCGGATGTTTTCGCGCATCGGCGCTTCCATGTCGGCTTGCGCCATGATGTCGTGCAGCGCTTGCAGACGCGGTGTAATCTCCCCGCTCGGTTCGCCGATGGGAAACTTCTTGCCGTAGTGATGCTCGATGACACCCGGCTCCGCGATCTCCGCCGCCAGCAACAACACGCAGCCGATCGCGCGTTCCGGCCCCATTGCTTGCCACCCGAATCGATGCTCTGCAGCGTCGTGCCTTCCAGTTCCCCGCCGTGCTTGTAGAAGTACCAGTAAGGCAGGCCGTTGACCCCGGTGACGATGGTCGTGTCGGGGCCCAGCAGCGGCGGAATCAGATCGACGACGCCGGGAATGACGACATCCTGCGGCCCGAGTTCGGCGAGATTGTTCGTGCAGCACACCTTGACGGTATGTTCCTCGCCGTCGATGCACAGCTTTACGCCGTTCGCCTGCATCGCCGCAAGATGCGGTCTGCGCGCCACGAAACTCACGTCCGCACCGGCCGCGCGAGTTGCGCACCCAATAGAGGAACAGCCGCCGATCGCGCTGGCGCCGTACACGCAGATCTTCATGGTTCGTCTTTTGAGATGGATAGCCTTATGAGAGGTCCTTGCTCATAATATACAATATATTACATTCCGTATTGGAGGGGGACAAAGCGAATCACACGTTTGCGGACGAGCGAAAACCCGCATGCGCGACGGGCGCTGCGGGCGTTTCGGTCTAATACGAGGAAATCAGGCGTCGACCGCCTGGGTCACAAGGACAGTATATGCGATGAGCTTGCGCTCAGGCGTGACAAGACATTGGCCACGCTCATGCGCAAGGCGCGGCGGCGGACCAGCATGGCGGTGCGCGCCGCCTCGGGCGCGAGCGGGATGAAGCGCGTGTGCGCGACTTCGATGGCGGCGAGGCTACCCGTATCGTCATCGGGCAGAAGCAGCGGCTGGCCGCGCAACTGTTGCCAGCCGATCTGACGCGCATCCGCGAAACGGTGCGATGCGTCGACGACCGCCGCGAAGCCATCGTCGAACAGCGGCTCGGCGCTCAGCTCGTCGAGATTGTCGGGCGCGATGACCAGGCCGATGTCCGCCGAGCGCACGAGTTGCAGCACCGCGCTTTGCGGACGATCGGCGACGACCACGGTGATATCCGGAAAACTCGCCCGGCACGACGCGAGCATCGCGGGCAGCACGCTCGCGGTCAGCCCGACGCTGCTCGCCAGATTCACGACGCCCGGCTCGCTCGCCGCTTGCGGGCCGCAACGTCGCCCTCCAGTTCCTCCACTAGCGGCGCGATGCGCGGCGAGCAGCTTGCGGCCAGTGTCGGTCAACGCGACCTGCCGCGTGGTGCGATCGAACAGCCGCAGCGCGAGTTTGTCCTCGAGTTCGCGGATGCTGCGGCTCACCGCCGATTGCGTGATGCCGAACTCGTCGCCCGCACGTGTGAAGCTGCGATGCCGCACCAGCACGACGAACAGCCGCAACTGATGCAGCGATACGCTCAGCGACGAGGGCACGGCGCGCGAATTGTCGTTCGTATCAGGACGCGCCATGCCGTGTTTCCTCCGTCGTTTGCTCGGTCGATTTCCTATTGCACCGACGGCCTGCTTGGCGCATCCGTCCAGCCGGACTGGAACGATGCGTCGATCGACGATTGCGCGGCCGTCTGCGTGACCGTGTTTTCGATCCAGCGGCGGCGCATCGGCGCGAGCACGAACTTCGCGCACAGACCCGCCACGATCGACGTCACCGCCGCCGCGATGAACACCGCGTTTTCCACGAAGCCCGATCGCCGCGAGCACCGATGTGAGCGGCACCAGCATCGACGCCGTGCCTTTTGCCGTGTAGAGCGCGTGTAGAGCGTGCCCGCGTTGGCGGCGGCGTACTTGCTGCCGAAGGTGTCCGCGCAAGTCGCCGGGAAGATCGAGAAGATCTCGCCCCAGCACAGGAAGGTCATCGCGGCGAACAGCATGAACAGGTATGGATCGCGGCCGAACTCCATAGCCCGAGCAGCGCGATGCCCTTCCCGGAGAAAGATGATGAACATGGTGTTTTCGCGGCCGATTTTGTCGAAGATGCAGCCGCACAGCGGACACGTGAAGCCGTTGCAGAGATTGTCGATGGACAGCGTCATCGCGAGCAGCGGCAAGGTCACTCCGAAAAGGTTCACCGGCATTTTCGCGAAACCGTATATTCCTTGGCGATCGGCCCGAACTGCGCGGTCGCGATCACGCCGCCTGCCGCCACCGCGACGAACATCGCGTAGAGCACCCAGAAGATCGGCGCGCGCACCATCTGCCCGGTCGTGTAGTCGATCTTGGTCGACACCACGCGCCTGGGCCGCACCACATTCGCCGGCGGCTTTGGTCGCACAAGCATCAGCGCGACACGAAGATGACCACGCCCTGCAGAATGCCGAAGAACATGAACGCGCTTTCGTAGCCCGACTTCTAGATCATGTTCGAGATCGGAATCACGGTGACGGCGGCGCCTGCGCCGAAGCCCGCGGCTGTCATGCCGGCTGCGAGACCGCGCTTGTCCGGAAACCACTTGAGCGCGGTGCCGACGCAGGTGCCGTACACGCAGCCCGCGCCAACGCCCGCGATCACCGCGGCGGCGTAGAGCATCGGCAGCGAGCTCGCGTGCACATCGATGATCCAGCCGAGCGCCGCGCAGATCGCGCCGCCCATCACGACGGGACGCGGCCCGAATTTGTCGACAAGCCAGCCTTCGACGGGCACAAGCCAGGTTTCCGTCACGATGAAAATGGTAAAGGCGGTCTGGATCGCCGCTTGTCCCCAATGGTGTTTGTTATCCATCTGGAGAACGAATAATGTCCACGCGTACTGAAGATTGGCGCGCCAAAAGCTCTACCTCACGCAGCCGGCCGTTTCGACGCAAGTGAAGCAATTGGAAGAGCACGCGGGACTCGCGCTGTTCGAGCAGCTAGGCAAGAAAATCCATCTTACGCTGGCTGGGAAGGAAATGCTCCATTACAGCAGGGCAATCCTCGAACAATTCCGCGAAGCCGACGATGCGATGGCGCGACTGAAAGGCATTTCCGGCGGCACGCTGAATGTCGCGGTGATCAGCGCCGGCGATTATTTTTTCCCTCGTCTACTTGCGGCATTCACCCGACGGAATACGGATGTGCTGCTCAATCTCGCAGTACACAATCGCGAAGAACTGCTGCATCAGCTCAATGACAATCTCACCGATCTCGCGGTGATGGTCCGTCCGCCGCGCGAACTGGATACCGAAAACATCTCGTTTGCGCCTCATCCGTATGTGATCGTCGCGCCGCCTGATCATCCGCTGGTCGGACGCAAGGACATTCCGCTCGAAGCGCTCGCGGATGAACCGTTCATCGTGCGCGAGCGCGGCTCTGATACATGGAACTCGATGGAAGAAGGCTTCGCCGGGCGCCTGTCGAAGCTGAACATCGCGATGGAAATCACCAGCACCGAGACGATCAAGCAGGCTGTCATCGCCGGCATGGGACTGAGTTTTTTGTCCGCGCACACGATCAGCATGGAATTGCAGACGGCCAAGCTCGCGGTACTCGATATCGCCGGCTTTCCGGTGATGCTCAACTGGTTGGTCACGCATCAGAACCACAAACGCCTGCCACCGGTGGCGCTCGCGTTCAAGTAGTTCCTCTCCTCGTCGAGGAAGGCGCGGCGCAGATTGAAGCGATCACGCAAATCGTCGCTACGACCGGCAAGCCGAACACATAAAGAGCGAATAGATACTCAAAAAAAGTTTGACTGTCGTAGATGGATCGGTTTGCCTATCCTGCCTGAAAAGCCGCACCGCCATCATTCAGGAGACAACCATGATGCACGCGACGCATTCGCCACACGACGATGACCGCGAAGTCCACGCGCAGATGTGCGCGTTCAACACGGCGTTCGAAGAGCTGAATCTGATGTTTCGATGGGATGCGCAGACGTATCGATCGCTCGCGTCCGCCGATAGCGATTACAGCAAGATTGCGCAATACATTGAAACGCACGGTCCGCATCTGCTCAAAGCGTATAGCGCGGAGTTTCTGTGGCAGGCGATCGTCGTGCGCAAAGATGCGACCATCGAGTCGTGTCGAAAGAACGCGATTCGATATGAAGACGACACGCATCACGCAAAGCTCTGGCGCGCGCGGGATGAGGAAGCAGTGCGCGTCTGAATAACTTGTTTGAGGTTTGAAGCGGGCGGTCCCGAAACGGATCGCCCTTCGTGCGTTGGTGCATCGCGCATCGCAGTGCGATGCGCCTCCCTACTTAAGGCGTCAGTTGCATCCAGACCACCTTCGGCTCCGTGAAGTTTTCGATCGCGACATCGCCGTGTTCGCCCCCGAATCGCCACCGCCCCAGGGCAGTCGCACATCCGTGTAGCCATAGGTGTTGACCCACACCGTGCCCGCCTTCAGTCCGGCCACCATCCGATGCACGCGCCCGATGTCCGCGCTCCAGACGCCCGTCGCGAGACTGTAGAGCGTGCCGTTGGCAATGCGCAGGGCATCGGCTTCGTCGTCAAATGGAATCACGCTCGCGACGGGGCCGAAAATCTCTTCCTGCGAGATGCGCATCTCGTGCTCGACGTTGGCGAACACCGTCGGCCCGACGAAATAGCCGCGCTCGCCGACGCGCCTTCCTCCCGTCACCAGCGACGCGCCCTCGCCCTTGCCGATGTAGACGTAATCGAGCACGGTCTTCATCTGCTTCGATGAGATAACCGGGCCCATGTTGGTCCCGCGTTGAGTGGGATCGCCGAGCTTGATGGTCTTGGCGCGCTGCGCGAGACGCTCGACCACTTCGTCGTAGACCGCGCGTTGAGCCAGAATGCGCGAACCCGCGGGGCATACCTGCCCCGCGTTGAAGAAGATGCCTGACGCTGCCGCGCGCACCGCGCTGTCGACGTTGGCATACGCAAAAATCACATTGGCCGACTTGCCGCCCAGTTCGAGCGTGACGCGCTTGAAGTTGCCCGCGGCGCCCTGCAGAATCCCGCGTCCGACGGACGGCGAACCGGTGAACGTCACCTGTCGATGCCCGGATGCGCGACCAATGCGTCGCCGACGACCGCGCCCTTGCCGGTCACAATATTGAGCACGCCCAGCGACACGCCGGCTTCGAGCGCGAGACGGCCGAGCATCAGCGCGGACAGCGGCGTGATTTCGGCGGGCTTCACGATCAGCGTGCAAGCCGCACGCGAGCGCGGGCGCGATCTTCCACATGCCGATCATCAGCGGAAAATTCCACGGCACGATGGCCGCGACGACGCCGACCGGCTCGCGCACGGTATAGGTCAAAGCATCGGGCCTCGCGGGGACGACCTGCTGGCCGTTGATCTTGTCGCACCATCCGGCTAGTACGCGAGCGTATCAATGGCGGCGCGCACGTCCTGACGCTGCACCGCGGCAATCGGTTTGCCGCCGTCGAAGCTTTCGAGCGCGGTGAGTTCTTCCTGATTCTCGCGGAGCAAATCACAGAGCTTCATCAGGATGCGACCACGCTCGGCAGCGCGGATGGCATTCCACGGCTTCAGCGCGGCACGTGCCGCCTGCACGGCGCGATCGACATCGGCGGCGGGTGCCTTGCGCGACTTCTGCAATGGGATTTTCGGTGGCGGGGTCGAGGTCGGTGGAGTATTGACCGTCGCCAGGCGGGACGAACTCGCCGTTTGATCAGAAGCTCGTAACGCTTTACGTCCGTCTTGCTGTCCATGTTTGTCTTCGATTTTTTATCGAAATCGCTTCATGGTTCGGCAAGGGAAGCATTCAAGAAAGCAAAAGATTCTTATCGTTTGTATAGGGCGGAATGTATGGACGGATATAGCGGCATTAACTGAGAGACCGGTGCGGGTCACGTGAGGCCCGCACCGTGTCATGGCGTCAGCAGTTCGCCTGTGTAGAGCGCCATCGTGATCGACAAACTCGATCGTCAGATTCCCCTCTTTCGAACTGGCAAGGCGAATCTCGGCCGGCGCCGCGCCGTTCGCTATGCGCGCGAGCAATTCACGCGAGACCGTCGGCAGGATTCGCTGATCGAGAAACGCATCGACGTTGCGTGCATTGAAAACGACGCTCGCCAGCGTCGCGTCGCGGTCGAAATATTCTTTGTATTCGGTCCAGGTCGTAGCAGCGACCAAGCGCAACTCGCCGCGTGCGAACGCAAGTGTGTCTATCATCTCACTGCGAATCGCCCCGGCCACATCATGAGGGCACACTGGTAGCAATCTACGTTGGGCAGACGCTGTTGCTCGTGAAGTCATCGTATCGGTCGGAGTAGAGTTTCCCGGGCGGTAGTCTGCATACTGGCAAGGCGCCCGAGGCTGGAGCGCAGCGAGAAATGGCGGAGGAGATTGGTCTCCCTGCGTACCCGTTACATTCCGCAGGTACCGTCAGTGGCATTTGGGACGGACGAAGAGACCAAGTGCACTTTTTCGAACTGCACCTCAATCGTCTACCCGAGTTGCAGCTTGATAATCGTGAGATTGTCGCTACGCGTCTCGTATCACCCAGAGATTTGCGCGGCTTTGCGCTGACAGGGCCAGTCGTTGCGTATCTCGATAAAAAGAGTGGCGATTACGGACGGTGACAATCGCCTTGTCCAATCGAGCATTCGAGGTGGCTCGGCTCTGAACAACCTTCCCCGCAAAGTCGCGAAGAGGCTTATTGAGCGTACGATACACACCCATCTCAAATTTATCTGGAATCGTCCGATAGCTCGCAATCTGCTGCGTCCCTACCATCTCAGAATTGGTAATGGTTGCTGGGAGGTGAGGGTGAGATCAATCTTCTCGCGCTCGCACAACGATTGTACATCGTGATGCGGCGCGGCGCGCTACGCGCCATCGTCGGCATAGCGTGCTCGGCGGTAGTGCTCGCGTTAGCCATCGGTGTTGCGCTGGGACACACCAGCGCCCCGCCACTGCCTGTGCCACTGCCTGTTCACCACAAGCCCGCGAAGCCTTCCGCCGCTTCCACTTACACCACAGACGAGCTCGCGCGCCTGCAGGCCGCGAACACCTCGTTGGATGAGCGCGTTGAGCGGCTGGCCGTGCAACTCGTACCCTCAGTGGGTTCGACCAGCGCCTGCGCGCACCGTCGCCACGCGCCACTGGAAGCAGCACCGTAACTCGACTCGCGCGTCCTACGGCAAGGCCGGGGCGGCCCCGAGCTACCGCCCCGGCCTTGCAAAGCAGCATGCATACGTTCGATTCCGCAAGTCACCCGCGCCGAACTCGACTGCCTCTCAACAACCCTGACCGCACTCGAACAATCGGCAGCACAGCGGCGGTGTGGAAAGCGTTCCCGGGCCGCCGTCCGCTTGCGCTTGGGCGTACCAGTTCGCCGTTTGGGAACCGCCTCGACTCGTTCACGCATCACCTGAGCTTTCACCCGGGCGTGGACCTAGTCGCCCCCACGGGCACGCCTATTCTCGCGGCCGCCGGTGGGCGCGTGATCCGAGCCGGACAGATGCCCGGATATGGCAATGCCGTCGAAATCGATCATGGCAACGGCTTCATCACGCTCTATGCCCACGCCTCGAAGATCGAGGTACGCGTCGGGCAGACGATGCAGCCGGGCGAGCCCATCGCTGAGGTCGACTCGACCAGCCGTTCGACAGGGCCGCACCTGCATTTCGAAGTACGCGTGGATGACCAGCCAGTCGACCCCGCCGACTATCTCGCGCTGTTTGCGAGCGCCTCTGATGACGCATAACGTTTGAGCCTGGCTTTACGAGCGCGATCACCGCATCAAACGTCTCTTACATGATGGCCCACCACATCAGGGGCATCGACATCAAGCCTTTGACCAGTCGTGCAAGGTCTGTCGTGATCTGGTTGAGCGTTGCTTCGTCTTGTCGCTTCTGCATCTCATTGCGCGTCGCTCGGGCACACGACGATCGCGGTGGGCGTCACACCGAATTGTTCTTTGCACCGCTTTGATGGCCTCTTCGACGCGCAGGCGGGAGTCTTCGATCTCCGCGGTGTCCATGAAGGACCTATTCATCATTGCCTGAATGCTCTTGGTGACTTTAGAAGTCGTCCGCACCGGTTATTCAGGACTGAATCCGTCGTCGCCTTCGAGCAGCACGCCGCCGTGGCTCGTCATGTCACCCACTCGTGCCACACTTCGATTGCCGAATGAAGCGAGGGCGATCCGCTTTGAATCACGGCTCCGCAACTGATCAGGTCTCCGACGCCGGCCGCTGGCCGACCGTTGACTTCCAGCCCCGTTGACGCGATAATAACAACATTCTCTCCGTGTTCAGGACAGTGATGGCGATGGCCTAATACAACGATTTGACGCATTGAAGTTTTCCTTTCCTATGGAGCATGCTGCGACATCGCATCGATTTACGATGCCGCAACTTCGTTAAGTTCTCTGGAGGAGCCTCCCGGGCTACACAACTGAAACAACTTGCTACGCCGATGGGGCTGTCCGCGATTCAATGTCTATCTCCGGCGGCCATTTCACCTTCGGCGCCAGCACACGCGCCAGATTGATCGTCGGCTCGTTGTTCCAGTCGCGTGGCGGATAGTGCGAAGGCGGCAGCGCCTGCGGACCTTGTTGCATGTAGGTGTGCACACATACATACCCTCATGCGGCTTCGCGTTATCCGCTTTCGCGCCAAGTTGAAATCGGTCGATGACTTCATTCGTGCCCGGCTTGACCACGGATAACGCCACCCCCCCATTTGACGACATATTCGCCATTGAAGGTCGCGCCTTGCTGCCGCCATGCCTCTGCTCGTATATCGTCCCAGTCGTAAACGACTGTTCTCACCGGCCAGCGGATGAAGGGATTCCACCAACTCATCTTGAATTCGTAGGGATAGACCTTGGTCACGCCTTCTACATGAAGAATGACGTCGTCGCTCATGACCTGCCTCCGCCGAGCAACATGGCAAGCGGCACGATCTCCGGCTGACCAGAGGACGAGTCATAAGAAAACGCGCCCGTCACGCTGATCTGTTTGCCCTTCAGACCATCCCTCAGCAAGGGCTTCATCACATGCGTCGCGGCGTAGCTGTTGAGCGCGGTGCCGAACTGCGCGTATTCGATTTGATGGCGAAAGCTCGTGAACGAAACGAAATCGAGCGTATCGCGCAAGGTCGTGCCGAGCACGGTCGGGCCGATATCGACCATCACATCGGGCTTGCCGTCGCCGTCGATACCGATGCCGACCGTCCCCTGGCTCGATTGCGTATCGACATCGACGATGGTGCCGTGCAGCGTCGTCGGAAAATTCCACGGCGGGCTGCAACACGGTCGCGCGAATCTCCTTGCGCATGATGGCTTCGCGCACATCGTTGCTCCCGTCGAAGCCGACCACGATCACATCCGAGCGTTTCGCGGCCTTAAGCGCGGCGTTCGCGCCCATCGCCATGGTGTCGTTGCCGGCGATCACGCCCTTGATGTCCGGATGACTCTGCAGGATCGTTTCCATTACGCGATACACTTCGGGCTGGTTCCAGTTCGCCGATTGTCGCTCGACCATCTTCATGTTCGGAAACTGGTCGATCACATCGTGATAGCCCGTCGAACGAATGCCCGCGTTGATGCCCGCTTCACGTCCAACGAGTTCGACGTAGTTGTCCTTCTCGCCCAGCGCCTTGACGAAGGCGTGGCCGCGGAGTTGCGCGCCCTGATAGTTGTTCGACACGATCTGCGCAACGACGATACCTGTCGCGTTGATCTCGCGATCGATCAGGAACGATGGAATGCCCCCTGCTTTCGCCTTCTTGACGGCGGCGATCGATGCTTCCGAACCCGCGTTGTCGAGCACGATCGCCTTCGCGCCGCGCGCGATAGCCGTATCGATGAGGTTGTTCTTGCTTGTT
>JAQFVJ010000099.1 GCA_029439525.1 Caballeronia sp. BR6202001591004 | reverse complement strand
CCGACGACAGCGCCTTAAGTAGGCCACCGAGACCGAAATAGTTGCCGAAGCGGTGTAGGAGAGGCCGACGTTCAGGCCGTTCGGCAGAATCGGCATGCTCGACGCCAGCGACGAAATGTTTGAGCTGGCGGTCGCGCCGAGCGCGGTCAGATCGGCGATGTTGCCGTTGTTCTGCCCGAAGCCCGAGCTGCCATAGAGAGCGTTGTTGCCGCCGTTCGACAGCAAGAGGCCCTGCACTGAATACCCCAGATTGGCCACCGTGGTTGCCGAGAGTTCGACGATCAGCGCTTCGATGTAGACTTGCGCGCGGCGCGCGTCGAGCTGGTCGATCACGGCGCGCAGGTTGCGGTAGACTGGCTCAGGTGCGGTGATGATGAGCGAATTCGTCGCCGAACCCGCCTGGATCATGCCACCGCCCTCATCGTTGCCGTTGTCGCCGTTGTCCTTGTTGTTCGAGAAGCTCGAATCGCGCGTGCCACCGTTGCCGCCCAGCGGGTTATTGCCGCTGGCGCTCGAGCTGCCGCCCAGACCGCCCGGCAAGCGGCGGCGTGCCCGACTGGCCGGTGGACATCGACGAATTGCTCAGGCCGACGCCGCTGTTGCCGAAGGAGTTCGACGAGTTCGAACCCGGGCTGGAACTGTTGTCCGAGTTGCCGTTGCCCTTGCCCAGCATGCGGTGTAACGTTTTCGCGAGACGCGTGGCGTCGACGTTGCGCAGCGACACCACATGCATGTTGCCGGGCTGCGCGGTCGGCGCATCGGGCTTGGCCGCAAGCTGCTTGGCGGCGGCGAGGCGCGCGCTGCTGGAGGCGCGGAACATCAGCGAGTTGATGCGCGGGTCGGGCATGACGGTGACCTTGAGCGTGGCGTCCGTGCGGCCGATCGAGCCGGGATCGAGCAGCTTGTTCATCTGCTCGGCGACGTCGAGCGCGTTGGCGTTCTTGAGCGTGACGATATCGACTTCGCGGCCCACGGCCGTGTCGATGCCCGCGATGATGCCGGCGATGCGCCGCACGTTGTCCGCGTAATCTGTGACGACGAGCGTGTTGTTCGCCGGATAGGCCGCGATGGTGTTGTTCGGCGAGATCGGCGGGCGCAGCATCGGCAGGATGTTGTTCGCCGATTCGTTGCACAGCTGGAAGACCTGCGTGATCATCTGATCGCCGCACGCGCCCGGCTGGTTGCCGACATAGATCGGCACGCCCTGCAGCTTGGCGTCGGCCTCGGGCATGACCTTCAGCACGCCGTGATCCGGCACCAGCGAGAAGCCCTGCATGCGCAGCGAGGACTGGAGCGTCTTCAGCGCCTGTTCGTTCGGGAACCGGATTTTCCGATACTAGATTGAGCTGCCCCTTGACTCGGGGATCGACGATGATAGTCTTGCCGGCAGCCGCGCCGATCGCTTTCGCGACCTGGTCGATACCCGCATTGACGAAGTTCAGCGTTAGCTGCGCGTAGGCGGCTTGCGAGACGATGAGCCCCACCGCCAGCAGTGCCGTCGCGAGGCGACGCAGTGCCATTGGTTGTCTATTCATGGATGTGTTATCTGAGCCGGCAGACTAAGTGCCGGCTAAGGCACAGCACCTCGACTCGCCGAGAGCGCCGCGCCACCCGCTGCGGTTCGGGCATCTCCCGCCCACCGCGATCGTTCAAAGAAGCGACGATAGCAGCTTTATGTAACGAAATTATTCGAATCCGTACGACTATTCACCGTATTGCCAAAATTTGATGCAACCGCGCCTTCAAGCCTTCAAATAACTTGCCGATAAGCCGTAAATAATGGAACTTCCAAGATTTGCCTGATCGGCGGCGGAGCCGAATTGTACCCTGACCTTATGTCTTATTATTCTTACATTTAAGATTGTACTCGCAAGATTGCACTCGCAGCAATCTCGCATACGATTCGCGTGTGCGGATGGAGTAGAAAGAAGATGAAGCGAATTTTGCGTTTTACTTGCGATAGGCTGCGGCGCCATGCTGGCGGCCGCATCGCCACACGCCGACTGCTTCGATGAAGCAGCGAAATATCAAAAGGTCAATCCCCTCATTCTTCGCGCCATTGCGTGGAACGAATCGCATAACAAGCCGACGCCATCAACAAGAACGCCAATGGCTCGACGGATTACGGGCTGATGCAAATCAATTCGATTCATCTTAATACGCTGGCTCAATACGGTATCAACAGCGGTACGCTAATGGAGGAGCCGTGCAAGAGCGTATATGTCGCGGCATGCCATTTGCGCCAGAAAATGAACAAGTACGGCAATTCGTGGCAGACCGTTGGTGTTTAACATTCCGAAACACCGGCATTGCGCGATAAATACTCGGCGCAGATCATTGAGATCCTGCGCCGTTGGAAACTGCTCCAATTCATCGGGCGCATGATCGCCCGCCGATCGCCGCCTAAGGCCGCGCCGTCGCGCTCGCCTCGTTTGATGCACATTCCCCTTTTGGATTATTCGCGCGCCGTCGGGGAACGGCGCGCGGCTTCGCTTTTCTTCGGCCGTGTCGTCGAGCGGTCTCGTCCACTCATCGCTATTCGTCGTCGCGACGCTCCATTGCAATGAACCCAACTCCTCTGCCAATCACCGTGATATCGGGCTACACCGGCGCGGGCAAGTCCACGCTCATCGCAGCCCTTCTCGCCAACGACGAACGCATCGGCGTCATGACCTTCGGCGCGTCCGGCGAGCAGTCGATCGAAGCCGTCGAGCACGCGATCGTCGAGCATGCCGGACAAGACGCGTTCGATGCGATCGTGATCGAAGCGGCGGCATCGGTGAACCCGCTCGATTTCGCCAAGCAACTCGCCTTCGGTGACGACGACGCCACGCTCGCCGGCCGCGCCCATCTGGACACCTTCGTCACCGTGATCGATGCGAGCCGTTTCCTGAGCGACTACGCTTAAACCGATTCGTTTGACGCCAATGACGACGGCAAGACCATCGTCGAAGCGCTCGTCGAGCAGATCGAATTCTGCGATATCGTCGTCATCAACAAGACCGATCTCGCGAGCGCCGAAGACGTGGCGAAGATCAGGCGCATCGTCGGCACATTGAAGCCGCGCGCGCGACAAGTGCTTGCGGGACATGGCCACGTGAAGCCGAACGATGTGCTGAACACCGGCGATTTCGATACGACCTCTAGCACGCCCGGCTGGCTCGCGATTCTCAACGACGCACTGCCGGACGAAGCGGACAACGCGTCGGCGTATTTCGTTTATTGCGCGCGCAGGCCGTTTCATCCCGAACGGTTGTGGAGTTTGCTGTCATGAAGAGTGGCCGGACGTGCTGCGCGCCAAGGGCTTTTTCTGGCTCGCGACGCGCAGCGAAGTGGGCGGCTCGCTATCGCAGGCGGGCAGCACCTGTCGTCACGGTCCGGCGAGCATCTGGTGGGCAGCGCAGGATCGCAGCGAATGGCCGACCGATGACCCCGAACTGGAAGCGAAAATCGTCGCGGAATGGTACGGCAATCCGGACGACAACAACATCGGCGATCGCCGGCAGGAACTCCTGCTGATCGGCCTCGATCTGGATGCAGCTGTGTTGGCAGGACAAGCTCGATGCCTGTCTGCTAGATGACGCCGAATGGGCGCTTGGCGCCGACGACTGGCAGCGCTTCGCCGATCCGTTTCCCGCGTGGGACATCAACGACCACGAGCACGGCCCGGACTGCGGCTGCGACGATCATCAACATCATTGAAGAAGAATCTCGGGGCGAAAAAACCCCCGCCGTCGGCGGGTCTTGCATGGGGTTTTCTGCCGCGCACGCGGTGGAACCCGAACGTTGGCGCCGCTAGCTCGAGCGGCTGGCGCCACGATCGGCGCAATGCTCAGCGCTTGTTGACTGCGTCCTTGAAGGCCTTGCCAGCCGTGAACTTGACCGTCTTTGCGGCCGGAATCTTGATGGATTCGCCGGTCTTCGGGTTGCGGCCGGTGCGCGCTGCGCGCTTGCCCGAACCGAAGCTGCCGAAGCCGATCAACTGAACCGCGTCACCTTTCGAGACAGACTTCTTGATGACTTCGAGCAACGTGTCCAGCGTTTCGCCGGTTTGAGCCTTGCTGGCGCCGGTTTGAGCGGCTACGGCATCGATCAATTCCTGTTTGTTCATTAAAGTTCCTTTATCAGTTTAGGTTGACACGAACAGCGCGGACGCGCCGATTATACGTGCGCAAACCATGCCGTCGAGTAAGAAGGCCCGTCTGGCTTGCTTTCCCGGCGATTCGACCGAATTTTGCACGAGTTTTCGGCGCTGCCTTGTATGATTGCTCTCGAGCCGCCTCTACACGCGGCGCTTGGTATGCTAGCGCAGCGCAAACCCAATCTGGACAAGGGTTTCAAAGATTTACCCTTATATTTTCCGGGCTTCATTCGGGTTTTTCGGCGCACTTTTTCAAGGTTCGATCCATGCTACGCGAGCTGATCACCCAAAACGGCCTGCCGTTGGTTTTTGCCAACGTTCTGCTGGAATGCCTCTGACTTCCACTCCCGGCCTTACCCACATTGGTTTTGACGGGTGCGATGGCGGTTTCCGCGAGCATCGGTTCGGCGGGTTTCGGGGCATTTTCCGCGGGTGTTTCGAGCCTCTTTCCAGCGTCCGCCTTTCCGCCTTTTCCGCATTTGGGCCGCTCACAGCCATCGTAGTCGTAGCACCCTTGCCGCGCTGATCGGCGACACGCTCTGGTCCTGGCTCGGCCGCCGCTATGGCAGCCGCGTGCCGGCTTTCCATCTCGCGCGATACCTGCGTGTCCCGCAATCTGGGCTTTTTCGGACGCTTCGGCGTGCGCATTCTCGCGCTGTCGAAGTTCATTCCGGGCCTGTCGACGCTCGCCATTCCGGTGGCGAGCGCGACCGGCGTCGGCTTCGGCAGCTTCCTGTTCTACGACACGCTCGGCGCCCTGCTCTGGTCCGGGCTCGGTGTTGCGATCAGCGCCATGTTCGCGGATATCGTCGATAGTATGCTCGGCTGGTTCGATTTGCTCGGGACGCGGCGTGCTCGGCGTCGCGGTGCGCTGGTGGCAGCGCGTGGCGCTGCTGCGCATGGCGCGGATCGACATCCTGACCTTGCGCGCGCTGCTCGAAGGCAAGCCGCCGCTCGTCATCGATGTACGACGCGGCGAGCATCGCGCGATGGATCCGTATGCGATTCCCGGCGCGCTACTGCTTCGGCACGGCGATGCCGCATCGCAACTCGCGGGCATCGCGCGCAATCGCAAACTCGTATTGCGATTGTCCGAACGAAGCGTCCGCCGCGCTCGCCGCGTGAGAACTCGCTGCGCATGGTTTCGCTGATGTCGCGCCGCTGCTCGACGGTTTCGCGGCCTGACGCGCGGTGGGTTATGCGGTCGATCCGCTGCCGCTCGACGCAGCGCCGAACGAGGCCGCGCAGGTCATCGCCAAATCTCCTTCTGCCTGATTGCCCGATCGGCTTTTCTGTTTTTCGCGCATGACCGAATCATCGTCTTTCAATGACTCCACTCTTCGCATCGCACGATTTGCGCGCGCTGGCAAGGAAAGCGCATTTTCACCTTGCTCGATACGACGTTCGACGACGCCGGCTTCCTCAGCATACGAGAAACGCTGGCGCGAAGGCGACGCCCGCTGAGAACGTCTGCATGTGATCGCGCTCGGCACATCGAGCACGCTCGATGCATCGCCCGTTCATGATGATGACGAACTCGCGCGCGTCTAGCCGATGCGTGTCGAAGGCCTGCATCGGCTCGAATTCGATGCCGGCCGCGTGGTGCTAACGCTAGTCATCGGTGATGCGCACGACATGCTGTCCGGACTTTGGGCGCGCGTTAATGCATTTCATCTCGATGCTCGCGTAGTCGGCAATCCGAAGCACATCGCGAAAGCGATCGCGCGCATCGCAAACGATGGCGCGACGGTGAGCGCGGATGCATCGTCCGGTGCGCTGCGCGCCGCGTTGAAGGCATCCGGATTCGAATTCTATGACAACGCCAACGCCCACGACGCGCCTGTCGCCCACTTCGCGCCGCGCTCGCGCGAGCGCCGTCACGAACCACCGCTCGCCAACGAAGCAGCCCGCGATGTGACGACACGCCAGGCAATCGTCATCGGCGCGGAACTCACGGGTTGCGCGGTGACTTCGCGGCTCGCGTCGCGCGGCTGGCACGTCACGCTGATCGATCGCCACGCGTGGCCCGCGCGCGATGCGTCGGGCAATCCGGCGGGCGTGTTTCATCCGGTCGTGTGGCGGCGTAACGAAAGCGTGGCCGCGCGACTCACGCGCGCCGGCTTTCTCTATGCGTTGAGCCAATGGCGAGCGGAAAGCGCGGGTCATGAACTGCATCGCAGCCGCGCGGGATTGCTGCAAATCGCGGATACACTGGAAGACGCCGACGCCATTGCTTCGGCCATCCAACACTTCGGTTTTCCGCGCGATTACGTCGCCCCGGCTTCACCCGACGAAGCGGACCGTCTGGCCGGCATTCGCGTGGCGCGCGGCAGTGCGATCTCGCCCGCCGCGGTGTGCGCCGCTCAACTCGGGGAAGCCGACGATCGCGTTGGCACGCTGATGAACACGGAAACCGCACGCATCACGCATGACGGCACGCGCTGGCAGGTTCTCGATTCGAACAGCAAAGCAATCGCCGGCGCGCCGGTGCTCGTGCTGGCCAATGCACACGATGCTGTTTAACTCGCAGCTGTACGGAAAACCAACGCGCAGCGTGCGCGGCCAGCTCAGTTTGCTCGATGCCGCCACTCCGCTCGATGCGTTGCGCCTTCCCGTCATCGGCGAAGGCCACACGGTGCCGCTTTCCGGACACGAAACCTTGATCGGCATGACCTACGACATCGACAGTGCAGATCGCGACATCCGCGAAGCCGGACACATCGAAAACATCGAACGCATCGCGGGCATGCTGCCCGATGTTGCGAGCATGCAGGCCGCCGCACACGGCGGTCGCATCGCATTTCGTTGCGTGACGAACGACCGCATGCCAATGATCGACCAGCCGACCGACGAAACCCTCGCGCGCCGCGACGCGCACCAAATTGTCCGGTGCATGGCCGCTCGATCTGGCGCGCATGCCGGGTCTGTTCGGCGCCTTTGCGCTCGGCTCGCGCAGTCTGACGTGGGCGGCGCTGACGACGGAACTCATCACATCGCAGATCGAAGGCGAGCCATGCCCGATTCCGCGCGGTCTCGCCGACGCCGTCGATCTCGCGCGTTTTCTGCTGCGCGCGCTGCGTCACGGAGAAATCACGCCGGACTAGTTATCCTTTTGGACTTGTGGATAACCTCGCGGATTGCATAAGAATCGCGTGTAAACTTATTGTGTACGTAAACGGGACAACTGACGCATGTCTCGTCGACTCCGAAAAGTTGTTCCGAGTTAACGTGGTGCGACGAACACATTTACGGCCCGCTTCTGCTTTTCACAGATGCATGATTTGAAAGCGTAAACATACGTTATCCACAGAAGCGGCGCGGTCTTGTTATTAATTACTATATGTATATATAATATATAGTAAACTTGTGAAAATATGAAACCCCACCCGAGATCGCCGATCATCCTTGCCAGGAAACGGACGCTCGACCAGTCGCTTTTACTCCAAACAAATCAGGACCTTGGCTTTAATCTGTAACGGCGATCGACATATGGCACAATCGCGCTTCTTTCTGCGTCCGGCCGTACTGCGGCGGGCGCATCAATGGGAACGATGACTGCGTATCAACAACCTGATCACCAACGCTGCTTCATCGTTTGCTGTGTCCGGCCGCTCCGCGATCACCGGACACGTCGTCAATAATTCGTGCACGGTCTGTTCCGTGACGCCGTGTTCGTTTGCATTTCGTTTCGACTGAATGAACCAACGCTCGTAATGTTCGACGAGTCGCGCCAATACGCCTCGCATCGACGAGCGTCGCGCGATGGGCGCAAGAACCTGCGACATAGCGTGTCGCTGAAATCGCAGTAACGAAGGAGAAGTCCATAAGATGAATTCGGCATTTTCATTTCTGCCTGCGTGGCCACTCGAACCCGACGCCATTCTCTGGGCTAGTCTCGCGCTGGTCACGGCGGGTCTCGCTGGAGAATTGCTGTGGCGCACGTGGCGTCTGCCGCGTATCACGGGCTACGCGATCATTGGATTGATTGCGGGCAACGCGGGGCTCGGCGTGATCGATGCTAGCGCGGGCGGCCTGTCGCGGCCGCTGCTCGATGTCGCGCTCGGGTTGTTGCTGTTCGAGCTCGGCGGCCGGCTGGACTTGCGATGGATCCGCCGCAATCCGTATCTGATCCTGTCGAGCATCGCGGAATCGACGCTGACGTTCGGTCTCGTGCTGATCGAGCTGACCCTGCTAAAGGTGCCGACGATGCAGTCGGTGGTAATCGCCGCAATCACCATGGCGACCTCGCCCGCGATGGTCATTCAATTGAAGACGGAGTTGCGCGCGGAAGGTCAGGTTACGCAGCGCCTGCTGACGTTGACCGCGCTGAACAGCGTATATGCGGTGGTCGTCGAGAAGCTCGCGGCAGGCGTGCTGCATCAGGAAATCTACGGCAATACGTTTGCCACGATCCTTCAACCGCTTTATCTGTTGGTCGGCTCGCTCGTGCTCGCGTTTCTGCTGGCGCGTGCATGCAGTCTGCTGGTGCGGCGGCTACCGGCGAACGACGAGCATTCCTTCGTCGCGCTGTTCGGGCTGGTGCTGCTGGCGACCGCGGTCGCGCACATCTTCAAGCTGTCGACTATTCTCGCGCTGCTCGCGGCCGGCATCATCGTGAAGAATTCCGATGAGCGGCCGCAGCTGTGGCCGTGGCATTTTGGTTCGGCGGGCTGGCTACTCACCGTGATTCTGTTCGCGCTCACGTTGACATTCTTCCAGTGGCGCGACATCCTGATTGGTGGTGTGGTGGCGCTCGGGCTAGTGGCCGCTCGTTTCGTCGGCAAGCTGGTGGGCGTGCTGATTTTCACGAAGCCAAGCGGCCTGAACTGGAAGCAGGGCGTAGCGCTCGGTGTATCGCTGACGCCGATGTCCGCGCTCGCGTATCTTCTCGTGGACGACATGTACGTGCTCTATCCCCACTACGACCCCACGCTGCGCGCCATCATCCTGTGCTCGATGATCGTGCTGCAGATCGTGTCGCCGTTCGTGGTGTACCGTAGCTTGTCGGCGGTGGGCGAGCGGCGCGAGTAACGTGGGTCACCCAGGCCGGATTTTGATCTTTCAAGAGGCGTCATGGCACTCGAACCTTTCATCAACTCCGAACCTTTCACGTTCGGCGTCGAACTGGAGATCCAGGTCGTCAACACGCACGATTACGATCTGACGCGCGCCGCGTCGGATCTGATGCGTCTCATCAAGAACGAAGAGATTCCGGGCAACATCACGCCGGAAATCACCGAAAGCATGGTCGAGCTCTCGACGGGCATCTGCACGACGCACGAGCAGGCCGTCACCGATCTGCGCAAGATTCGCGATGTGCTCGTCGCGGCAGCGGACCAGTTGAACGTCGGGCTGGCCGGCGGCGGCACGCACGCCTTCCAGCAATGGAGCGAGCGGCAGATTTATGACGCGCCGCGCTTCCAGTACATCTCTGAACTCTACGGTTACCTCGCCAAGCAGTTCACGGTGTTCGGCCAGCACGTGCATATCGGCTGTCCAGATCCGAACAGTGCGCTGCTCCTGCTGCATTCGATGTCCCGTTATATTCCGCACTTCATAGCGTTGTCAGCGTCGTCGCCGTACATCCAGGGTGTCGATACAGGCTTTCATTCGTCGCGGCTCAACTCGGTGTTCGCGTTCCCGCTGTCGGGACGCGCGTCATTCGTGCTGACGTGGGACAGTTTCGAGGAGTACTTCTCGAAAATGGCCAACACAGGCGTGGTCAATAGCATGAAGGACTTCTACTGGGATATTCGTCCGAAGCCCGGTTTCGGCACCATCGAAATCCGCGTGATGGACACGCCGCTGTCCGTCGATCGCGCCGCAGCGCTCGCCAGCTACATTCAAACGCTGTCGCGCTATCTGCTGCTCGACAAGCCGCTCACGCCGCGCGAGGACGACTACCTCGTCTACACCTTCAACCGCTTCGAGGCGTGCCGCTTCGGGCTGGAAGGAATCTGCATCCATCCGCAGACGGGCGAGCGGCGGACCACCGCCGAGGACATTCTGGCGACTCTCGACGTGCTCGCGCCGCATGCCGACGCGCTCGGTTCGCAGGCGCCGCTCGCGCAGATCGGCGATATCGCGCGGGACGGCGTCAACGACGCGTCTTGGCTGCGTGGCGTGTTCGCCAAGGAAAAATCGCTACACGAAGCAGTGCGGCAGCAATGTCTGGAGTGGCGTCGATAAGCCGTCGCCTATGGACGTCGTCAATCCGATAGGGCAGCCAAGGCTGATTCGAACTACTTCGAATCAGCCTTTTTGTTTCCCGGTATGAAACGCGTGCATGTCGCGCAACGGGAATAAAGCCCTCACGCCAACGTTTGAGTCGAAGCAGCAGAGCATTTTTTTAGCTTTGCTTCGACAATGTGAAAAAACAGCGCAAAGTCAACGTTTTAACGAAACGATAACTGCGTGCACAAGCTGTGCATGAGTCCGTCAGCATGAGTATGGGTGGACGCGCGCGCGACTTCGCCGCTCGGATTTGTCCGGGCGACTCTTATCGAGAATTCTTTCTACGTCGGGAACCATACTTGTCCTTGGGTTATCCTCAGTTCTGACTGAATAATTAAGGTGTACCTTTGTTCCCGCTCCTTTAGAATGGCGACTTTGCCGGCATCGCGTTATAGTCGGCAAAAGAACAGCGCCACAGGCAGATCATAAGAAGGCGCATAACGAAGAGTGATGCAATGTCCCCACTCAGGCAGAAGTAAATTGTCTGGTACGCCTGAACTTTGAGACGGCGGGGACCACGGTCGAGGGCAGTCTTCTGGGGTGCGGCAACGTATCTCAGAGGCGGTTTATCGAGTGGGGCGTTAGCGGAGTTGCGCGAAACGCGCCGTCAATACACGTGAATAACAAGCGAAATACTATGAGCGAAGGCGTTTACGGAGAGCAGCCGACTGGGCGGGTAACCTACGGTCTGCTGAGGCTGAGCACGGCGATGCGCAGTCAGGCTTGGGAATGGGCGGAAGGCGCGGGGCTTACGCCGACTCAAGGGGAAATTCTCGTGTTGCTGATGCAGCGCAAGGGACCCATGCGTCTCGGCGAAATTGCGCGTGAAACCGCGTTGACCGCCGCGACCACGAGCGATGCCGTGAGCACGCTCGAGGGCAAGGGTCTCGTCGAGAAGCGTCGCGCGCTGGACGACGGCCGTGCGCTCTCGGTGCGTCTGACCGCACGCGGCCGCACGGCTGCGAAGAAAGCCCTGCAATGGCCGGACTTTCTCGCCAAGGCTGTCGGCACGCTGAAAGAGGACGAGCAGGCCGCGTTTTATCGCACGCTTCTGAAGACAATTCACCAGCTCGAATCGCAACAGCAGATTTCGGCGCATCGTATGTGTCTGTCGTGCGTTCACTTCGAACCCAGCAAGAATCCGAAGAAGACGCCGCATCACTGTAAGCTGCTGCAGATCGACATGACGGGTATCGATCTGCGTCTCGACTGTTCGGTATACGAAGAAGCCGACGTCGCCACGCAGAAGAAGAGCTGGAAGGTGTTCGCTCAGGTTGCCTGACAGGTCGCCCGACCCGTCGGGAGCCTCGGCGCGCGCCGAGGCCTTGGAACACATCGGCAAAGGGACGCTGTGAGCGCGCGGCGAGTCGGTTAGACTG
>JAQFVJ010000098.1 GCA_029439525.1 Caballeronia sp. BR6202001591004 | reverse complement strand
TATACTGTGATTTTATGGCACGGTGTTTGCTGTTCGTGCTTGCTGTTCCGCTCAAGCATATGCAGGACGCATCGGTCGGAACGGCAGCGGGCATCATCAACTTCGGCGGACAGGTGGCGGCGGCAATCCGCCCGCGCTGATCGGCTTTCTCATCGATCTGACGCCGGGGCGTTATCTCGCGGCGTATGCGGCGTTGCTAATCGCGGCGCTCGTCGCGCTCACCTGGCGCGCAGAACAAACGCGATGAAAACGCTGCATCCGACATTGGGCATCATCACGTTCATGAACGATGCCATCGGCAATGAACTCATCGCGTCCTTGACCGCTGGTGAGAACGCATCATGTGTACTCGTGGCGCGGCATCCGTTTCCTCGTGCAACGCACGATGCACACGACGCATGGGATACATGGGACGCAAGCGCACTGCACCTCGTGCTGACATGCCGATCACTTGTCGCGTGCGGCGCCGATGCGATTCTTCGACGGGCGCTCATGCGCGTTCGCTGACCGATGCGCTGCAAGCCGAACTCGATATTCCGGTGGACGACATGATCCGCCCATTGCTTCGATACGCAGCCGCGCGCGGCGATCGTCTCACGCTCGAGACAACGCTGCCCGAGGACCGCGACATGCCCGATGGCCTGAAAGTACCCACGCTGAACGCGAATCATCTCGGTGTGATGTTCGTAGATGCGGAACGTGAAGGCGTCCCTCTCTTACGCCGACTGGGCACGTCATGACCGCAAGGAGTTCAGGCTCGGTATCGTGGGCGGCATTGGACCAGCGGCCACGGTGGATTTCATGAGCAAGATCGTGCGCAATACACCGGCGTCGAGCGATCAGGAGCATCTGCGGATGCTGGTCGAGCACAATCCGCGCATCTGCTGTGACACGCAGAAGATCCCGCACTCGCGCTGTCTGTGGCATGCGCGCGGCTCGAAGCGAACGGCGCCAGCGCGATCGCGCTTCCGTGTAACACGGCGCACGCTTTCGTCGGACGCATTCAGCCTCATCTCGGCGTACCCATCCTCAATATGTTGAATGAGACGGTCACGTATGTCGCCGAGCGCGGCGCGGAGGTGGTCATCCTCGGTTGCACGAGTTGCCGCTTCTGATCGACGAGACGGACGCGTACGAAGTGAATGCATCGACGGTCGCCATCGTCGATCCGCCCAGCGTGCTCGCGCGCCGATGCGTACAGCTCGCACACGACCAATAAAAAAAACGGTCTCGCAGATTTGCGAGACCGCCCTTCACTCATTAACCGATCTTCGGATTCACGACCGTGACCTTCGGACCTGCCGGATCCCAGTCACCGAAATACCAGCCTTCCTTCCACACCGGATTCGTGCTCGAAATCAGGCCAGTCACCTTATAGCCGCTCGGCGACAGACCGCCCACACCGTACGGTCCGATAGCCGTGCTGTTATCTGTATGGTTAGTTATCCGCACATCTACGACCTTCGCCACCGGACCTGCCAGCGAACCGAGATACACCTGATGCCGGGGCCCGCGTTATTCAGCGTCGTCGGGCTGACGGTGCGGATTGCGCGCAGCACCGCCGAGTTGTTGTCCGGCTCGATATCGAGACCCGCCTGCGGATACGTGCCCTTGGTGTTCTGCCACACCTGGTTGTTGAAGGTGATGCCGTTGCCCGACGTAATCGTCGCGCCCTGGCGGCGGCAGCCGTCCGAGAGATGGTTGTTGATCGTGATGCTCTTGCTGACCGCGCCCGAACCGCTGTAGCTGTTGGCAATATAGATGCCATCGCCCCAGCACGCCACCATCGTCGGCGACGTGATGGTGACGTTCGATGCACCGGCAATCGAGATGCTCATGCCCCACTCGCCCGACGTCGCCGAATTGAGTTCCTTGCTGCCGTCGAGGAACGGCGCTTCGATCACGACGTTGCTCACGTCCCAGACACGCATCATCTGGTACGAGTCGGTGTTGTGACGCAGCAGCTTGATCGACGAGCCTTTCGCGAAGCGAATGTGGCTGTTCGAATGCAGCGTAAGACCCGTCGTGTCGATGCGGCTCTTGCCCGTGATGAGAAGAATCCGTCCGACCGATCCGTCGATCCCGGCTTGCAGGGCCGCGCGGTCGTTGGTGACGCCGTCGCCCTTCACGCCGAAGGACGTATCGAGCAGCACGCCCGTCATGCTAGTATCCGCCGTGCCCAGCGAGCCGGTGACCGTCGTCACGTTGGTGCGCAGCGTCGTGTTTGCTGCTACCATCGTCGCGGTCGGGAGGCTCGCTGCATCCGCGCTGCTCGCAGCCGCGACTTCGGACGCGCTGACCTGCTTGTCGGCCACGGCATTCGCCGGGGACGAGAAGTCACCGCCGCCACCGCATGCGGCCAGCGTCATCGTGCCGGCGAGCACCAGCGTGGCGAGGACTTTTCGATGCATCGCGCTAGAGGCCGCGGCTGCTTTTTTAAGGTCGGTTCTGTTCGAGTTCATTGGGAGTCTCAATCGATGAATAAGGAAGCGCAGCTCCGTGGAGCCGAACCGCGTGTGCGCCTGAGAGGAAACGAGCTTTTTGGCAACCAGCAGTCGCTCTAGCGCCGCCATCCTTGTTGACGGCACGAGACTCCGACACCCGAGTCAGAATTACATTTTGAAACTTTTTAACTGGTTAGATGCGATACTTGTTGCTTAAGTATGAGCAGAGCAAGCAGATAAATAAGTGTAAACACTAATAAAAATTGATTTTAGGGGAGAGATATATGGAGTTTTGGTCTTAACAAAGATCTTCGAACCGTGCTTCGAACGCTCGCGCGACTCTACCGCACGACAGCCCGAAATGGCGAACTGTCATGATTCGGCCGCATGCAGCCGGTGTATTCTGCGAATCTGTGCCCGGCCGATTCGCCGGCATCGCGTGAAGTTTTCGGAGAGAACGATGAACTACCAGCGCACTCGAACAAAGCCCCGCCACTTGCCGTCTCGTCAAAGCCGGCCCGCAATTAGAAGGCAAGCAAGGACTGACCTATGCCATCGGCATCTCTGCTGAAAGCGTGGAGTCGAAGTAAGTGCATCTTCAGTTCGCGACGATTCCGCCGGCCGCGCGCGAAGACCCATCTGCATGCGGCACACGAGACGGCAATTTATCAGTTAAGCGGAATATCGGGCTGCTGGTACGGCGAACGAATGGAACACCACGCCGTGGTTCACGCCGGCGATTTCTTCTATATTCTCGCAGGCGTGCCGCATATTCCGTACAACCCGAGCGCGGATGAACCCTGCGTCGCGGTGATCGCGCGCACCGATCCCAACGAGCAGGAAAGCCTCACGATGCGGCCCGATCTCGATGCGCTGCCGGACTGGTCGAAAGCTGCATCGTCATCGGTCTGATAAAGGCGCGCGCATCCATCGATCCGCGTGTCGCCGACGATCTCCTTCAGCGTAACGCCGAGCGTGCGTTTGATCCAGTGCGCCATGTGGCTCGCATGCGCAAAGCCGCAATCGAGCGCGATCCGGTCGATCGGCAAACGGCCCTGCAAAAGCAGCATTTTCGCGCGTTCGATGTGCTTTTCCACGACATGGCGATGGACTGGCGCGCCGAAGGTTGCTTTGAACAGCACCTTTGAAGTGCGGCACGCTGAGTCCGGCGACGTCGGCGAGTTCGGCGAGCGTCAGACGCGTGTCGAGATGCGCGTCGATATAGTCGATCACGCACATGGCCGTATGACGCGGCAACATCGGTCGCGATGACTTGGTGTCGAACGTCGCCTCGGCATCCGCGAGACGTACGATCATCGCGACGCAGAGGCTTTCGGCATGTAGCGCATCGGATACATGCGAGGCTTCGAGTTCCGCGCGCAACGCGCCCATGCGAGAGGTTGAAAGCGCGTATCGCGCATTGAAAGCGCGGCACGATACGCGCGGCCGAGCTACGACAGCGTGCGTTGCGCGAAGTCGTCCGTTAAGCCGATACGCAGGATCGCGCAGACGGCATCGTCCGGACCATTGACCGTCGATGCCCGCGGGCACCACATCGGTATCGCCGTGGCTCTGCACGCGCGACATGCGGTGTCGGTTGCAATGGCAATGCGCGGTGACGGGTGTGCCCACATGCACGCCGATGCGATGCTCGCTCATCGCAGGAACGCGATGCGTACCCGCCGAGATGCCGACGAGTTCCGCGCCGAAGCCGAACCAATTCAGATGTTCGCTCAAACGCAGACGCTCTCGCGCGCCGGCGTGAAGTCTCACAGCGGGATCCGCTCGCATTCATGGTTTAGGCCTTCGCAGAAGGGGTTTTCGCGCATTATGCATCGATCCTTGCCGATGCGCTTTCGTGCGGATAGCGAGATAAACGCGCGGTTTTCATCCGTTTCTGCTCGCGATCATCCATTCATCCGCGACACGCTTCGAACGCCGCTATACGCTCGACCCATGTGAATCGAAACGGGAGTCGAACGATGCATATGATTTTCGGCGCGGCGGGAGAAAAGTCGGACGAACGATGGCGATGGAATTGCGGCGCGCGGCGCTGCCGGTACGCGCGGTCGTGCGCGAATGCGGCGCAAGGCGATGCGCTGGCGAGGCTCGGTTGCGAAATAGCGGTAGCGGATCTGCATGATGTTGCCTCGCTTGATCGTGCACTCGATGGCGCGCGTATGGTGCAGGTTCTCATTCCGTTGCCGCGCGATCCTCATCCCGCCGATACGATGCGCACGACCATCGAAGTTACCGCGCGCGCACTCGCGGCTCATCGCGAGGCGCATGTCCTCGCGATCTCCGATTACGGCGCGGAGCTGGATGCGGGCACGGGCATCACGATGCTGTTTCACCACTTCGAAGCGGCACTGCGCGATGTTTCGACGAAGCTCACGCTGCTGCGTTCGGCCGAGCATATGCAGAACTGGCTGCGCGTGTTGCCGGTCGCGTTGTCGAGCGGCGGTGCTGCCGAGTTTTCATGATCCCGTCGAGAAGCACTTCCCGACCGTATCGGCGAGCGATGTGGGCGTCGTGTCGGCGCGTCTTTTGCGCGAAGGCTTCGATGGCGACGACCCGCGCATCGTGAGCGTGGAAGGTCCGGCGCCCGTCAGTGCGAACGATGTGTCGTTCACGCCATCGAGCAGGCAAGCGGAATGCCCGTGTGAAAGCGCTCGCGCTGCCGCGCGATCAGTGGGCCGATACGCTCGCGCGCGCCGGCTCGAGCAATCAGCATGAGCAACTCATCATCGAGCTGTTGGATGCGGACAATGCCGGGCGCATCGATGTCGTGCCGAATGCCGGTGAACGCGCATTCGACACGACGCCGCTCGATCGTGCGATCGCGGACATGGTCGCGTCGATCGGGCCACGCTAATTCCGCTTCAGCCCTTGACCAGCCCGCCGTCGACCACGAGGTTCTGTCCCGTCACCGCGCGGGCCCACGGCGAAATAAAGACAGCACACCGCATCCGCGAATTCGGCGGGCGTCGTCACGCGGCGCAGCGGCGTGAATCCCGCGACCATGTCGAACACGGGCTTCGGGCGGCGCGCTGCTGGCGTCCGTCGTGCGCAACAGGCCTCCCGACACCATGTTCACCGTGATGCCGGCAGGTCCGAGATCGTTCGATGGGGATCTCGTCAGAGCGCGCAGCGCGGCTTTCGCAGCGGTGTAATCGTGATACGGCACGACAGAATTCTGGAACAGATTGGTGCCGACATTCACGATGCGCCCGCAGCCGGCGGCGCGGATCGCGAGCAGCGCGGCCTGAATCGTGTTGAGCGCGCCTTTGAGCGCACCGTCGTTTGAGCGCACCGTCGATCTGCTGCTGAAAGCGCGTCCATTCGATATCGCCGAGCTTGGGACGCACATCGCCGTCGAAGCTGAAATCGGCGAGCGCGTTGTTCACGACCGCATCATGCACCGGCCGGCCGGTTTTCGCGTGGGCTTCGTCGAGAAGACGCGCAACGGAGGCTTCGTCGGTGACGTCGGCCTGCACCGCGACGACGCGCGGTCCGAGCCGTTCGGCGAGCACTTTCGCCTGCGCTTCGCTGCGACGATAGTTGATGACAACGCCGGCGCCTTCGCGTGCGAGGGCTTCGTGATCGCGGCGCCGGTGACGAGTACGTTTTGTTCAGACAGGAGCATCGATTTTCCCGGAAAACGTGGGAAAGGTCGATGCATTATACAGGAGAATGGTGCCTATGTTCCGCTTGCAACGCGTCGCGCCATATGCGCCGCAGCGCCAAGATAGTTCGCCGGGTCGGTCAGTGAACGAAGCTGCGCATCCCCCAGGCGCTCGCGAATCTGCGCATTGTCCTTGAGCACGCGTACAGCGTGCGGCCGTTTTCGATGGCGACGCGGCATGCCATCGTAGACGACATCGTGTGCATGCTGACGCCCGATCGCCGGAGCAAGCCCCATCATCACCGCTTCGTCGACGATCAAACCGCCTGTCAGGTCGGCATCCGTTTGCTATCGACGTGCAGACCGCGCAGCATGAAATTCGCCTGATGCAGCGCGCTCGCCGCGAGCAGAAAGCTTTCCGGCACGGCGCTCCATTCGAGATGCCACGACCCGGTCGCGCGCTCGAAATCGCGCATGATGGCATCGAGCATGAGCGCGGCGCGTTCGCGCAGCATTTTGGCCGCGGCGAACATCAGCTCGCTCGAAATCGGATTGCGCTTCTGCGGCATCGTCGAGCTCGTGCCGCGACCGGGCACGAACGGCTCGGCGACTTCGCCGAATTCCGATGCCGCCATCATCATCACGTCGAGCGCGATCTTGCCGAGCGAACCGCCGATGTTCGCCAGCAACGAAACCAGTTCGCACAGTCCGTCGCGTGCAAAATGCCAGGTGATTTCCGGGTCACGCAGACCGAGTTCGTGCGCAAACCGTTTGCGCGTCTCCAGCGCGCGTTCGGGATCACCGAGCGATGCGAGTGTTCCTGTCGCGCCGCCGAATTCGACCATCAACGTTCGTGCTTTTGCCTGCTCCAGACGTTCCGCATGACGGTTGAGTGCCGAGAGAGCCACACCGCCGCGCGAAAACCGAATGTGACCGGCAATACGTGCTGCAGATGCGTGCGGCCCGCCGTGACCGTATCGGCATGCTTCAGGGCGAGATCGCGCAACGCTTCGCGCACCTCGTACAACTGCTCTTCGATGATCGCGACGCGCGCGCATTGCAGCATCGTCGCCGTGTCCATGATGTCCTGCGTCGTCGCGCCCCAGTGCAGATATCGCCCAGCGTCACCGCACATCTCGCTCACCTGCCTGACGAGCGGCAGAATCGGATAGCCGACGATCTCCGTTTCGTGACGCAACTGCTCCAGGTCGAGCTTGCCGAAGTCGGCTTTTGCGGTGATGCCGCCCGCTGCTGCCTCGGGAATCAGTCCGGTCTTCGCCTGCGCGCGAGCGAGCGCCGTTTCCGCATCGATGCAGCGTTTGAGATATGCCTCGTCGGAGAAAACATCGCGCATCTCGGGCGTGCCGAACATGTCGCGGAACAATGCCGAATCGAAAACAGTCGTTGCCATTGCGGTTTCCTTCAATCCGTTCTTCAACCAGTGCAGATCATTCAGTCAGCGAAACGCGCGAGCCACGGGCGCAGTCCGTCTTTTTCCTCGAGGCCGAAACCCGGCGCATCGGTCGGGCGCACGAGTTCGCCGCCGATGCCGCATCCGGCCGCATAACCGCCGAACGGCTGGAACACGCCCGGATAAGCCTCGCAGCCGCCGAGTTCCAGCCCGACCGCAATGTGCAAGTTGATGAGATGCCCGCCGTGCGGATGCACATCGGCGCGATCGAAACCGCGCTCTTCGAGCATGTCGATCATGCGCGCGTATTCGGTGAGGCCGTAAGCGAGACCCGGGTCCATCTGGAAGTAGTCCTTGCCCGGCCGCATGCCGCCGTACATCGCGAGATTCGTCACGTCCTGAACGGAGAACAGGTTCTCGCCGGTCGCAATGCGTCCTGCATACGCCTGCGCCACTTGCCGGTTCAGATCGAAGTCGAGCGGATTGCCTATCTCCTCGTACCAGCGCAAATCGAACGGCGTGATCGCCTCAGCATACGCAAGCGCCGTGTCGAAATCGAAGCACCGTTCGCATCGACGGCAAGGCACTGCCCTTCCTTCTCGACCGTCATCGCCGCCTCGATACGCGCGATATCCATTTTCAGATCCGCGCCGCCAATCTTCATCTTGAACGCATCGAAGCCCATGTTGCGATAGCGCGCGAATTCGTCCACGAGGCGCTGCGTGCTGTCTTCCGGATAGTAGTAGCTGCCAGCCGCATAGACGTTCACGCCGCCGCGCTTGCCCTGACGTCCGTACCGGCGCGCGATGGTGACGTGCGCCGGGTTCGTCGAGCAGCTTTACGTTCAGGTTCCACACGGCGAGTTCGATCGCACCGGCCGCCGCCGCGCGATCGCCGTGACCGCCGGGCTTTTCATTGCGCATCACGGTTTGCAGCACCGCTTGCGGATCGAACAGTTTGCCCGATGCATCGAGAAGCCTATCGGGCTTCGCGGCCTCGAAGCGCGGAATCATGCGCTCGCGCAAAATGTCGCTTTGCGCGAAGCGACCGATCGAATCTAACGCATAACCGGTAACCGGTTTGCCGTTGCGCAGGACATCGGTTTGCAGCGCGACCAGTGAAATGGTGTGCTCGGAAAAGTTGACGAACGCATTGGCGACGTTGCCTTCGAGCGGAACGGTGATTTCCCTGACGGAGGTGATACGCATCGCTATTTCCTTAGTATAGTAATCAGATGACTTTGCCGGGCGTCGTACGTCGTACCGAACACGCGCTGATACTCAGCATGCGCCACGCTCGCGTCGAATTCGCCGGTCGATTTGGTGATGACCAGTGCGGCGACGCCGTTGCCCATCGCATTGCAGATGCACACGGCCTGCGACGTGAAGTGATCGATGTCGAACAGAATTGGCAAGCCTTCGAGCGGCAACATGCCGGATGCCGTGACGGTGGCCGCGAACACGATGAACGTGCCTCCCGATACGGTCGCTGCGCCCTTGGACGTAGTGAGCACCAGCGCGAGTGACTGAGTTGCTGATGCAGATCGAGCGGCACACCGTGAAACAGCGTGCATAGCGACATATAGACCGACGTGCCATCGAGATTGAACGCGTAACCCGTGGGCAATACGAGGCCGGTTGACTGGCGCGAGCATCCGAGCCGTTCCAGCTTTTCGAACAGGCGCGGCAACGCGCTCTCCGACGATGCTGTCGCGAACAACAGGAAGATTTCGTCCTTGAAATAGCGCAGAAAACGGAAAATATTGAAGCCGTACAGCCGCAGAATGACACCGAACACGACGACGATGACCAGCGCCAACGTCAGATACATCACGAGCAGCAGATAGCCGAGCGAGATCACCGCATTCATGCCGCTGCTGCCAATCGCGAATGCGATGGAACCGAATGCCCCGAGCGGCGCGAACTTCATGATGACGTCGACGAACTTGAAAAAGCACTCGGACATGCGCGTCAGACCGCCTTCGACACTCTCGCGCGTGTCCTTCCTGAGCATCAGCAAAGCCGCAAGCCGATCGAAATCACCAGCGCCGGCAACAGCGAGCCGTTCGCGAACGCGCCGACGAAGTTATCGGGAAAGAGCGTCAGCAGGAAATGCTCGAACGATGCCGGACCGCTCTTGCCGTATTGCGCATGCGCGGCGGCAGCGGCTTCGGAGCTTTGCGTCAGATGCATGCCGGTGCCCACGCCCGACAGATTCGCGACCAACATGCTGATGGCGAGCGCGACGGTCGAGACGATCTCGAAGTAGATGAGCGCGCGCAAGCCGATGCGTCCGACGTTCTTCAGATCGCCCGCCGCAGTGATGTCGAGCACGACATTCAGAAACACGAGCAGCGCAACGATCATCTTGATGAGCCGCAGAAAGATGTCGCCGAGCACTTTCATGTCGACGGCCAGTTTTAGCGCAATGAACCCGAGCGCCATGCCCACCACGATGCCGACGACGATCTGCACGCCGAGCCGCGCATAGACCAGAGTCTTCCTGCGCTCGGCCGATGAACCGGTACCCGCATCGTGATGATTGGCGCTTTCGCTATGAACGCCCCATGCCTTCGTCTCCCGATATAGTCCAAACTTTAGTAACATGCATGGACTATATTGATGTTCGCGCAAGGCGGTCAACTTCGGGTTTAGGAGGGCGGTCCGTACGCGAATGTCGGAGCGGCTTGGCAGCCGGCACGCGCACCGCTAGCATTAGCGCGCCGCGATCTCAGCACGCGGTGTTAGACTGCAACGAGGACGGATGCACATGAAACCCCGATACGCCGAACTCGCCGAGCAACTGATACGCGCAATCGGCGATGCCATATTCAAAGTCGGCTCTTCGCTTCCGAGCGAAATCGACCTTTCCGCGCAGTACGGCGTCAGCCGCGCGACCGTGCGTTCCGCGCTGGAACGCGTGCAGGAACTCGGGCTGATTTCACGTCGAAAGCGCGCGGGCATTCGCGTCGAGACAAGCAAGCCGCGTGTGGCATTCGAGCAGTCGATGTCGAGCATCGAAGACCTGATCCAGTTCGCCGTGGTGACCGAGCGGCACGTGCAATCGGTCACGGAAATTTCGGCGAGTCCGACGTTGGCCGCGCAACTCGGCGTGGCAACGGGATCGCGCTGGCTGCGCACTGAAATGCTGCGTGTCGATCCCGCAAAGCCACATAAGCCGATCTGCTGGACGGATGTCTATCTCGAACCGGCGATCGGTGCGGGCATCAAAAAGAAATTGCGCAAGAGCTCCGGGCTGATCTGCGAGATGGTCAAACAGCGCTTCGGACGCGTGGTGCGTGAAGTACGACAGGAGATCCGCGCAATGGGCATTCCGGCACGGATCGCGAAACCGTTGGGCGCGCAAGTCGACGGACATGCGCTCGAGATCACGCGTCATTATGTGGACGACGTTGGCATCGTTTTCGAAGCGACGGTCAGCGTGTATCCGGCGGATCGATTTACCTATGCGCTGCCTATGCGCTGCAATTGAAGCGGTTCGATTAAGCGTGCGCTTTTGCGTTATCGATAGACCCGGCTAATTTCTGGAGCAAACCAGTGCGTGCATTCCTTGCCTTCATCGTATTGTGCTTCTCCAGCTTATCTGCTGACGCCCAAACCCTAGTCCACTTCCCCTCATCCGACACATCACATCCAACACAGCTCGATGCCTACCGCTACGACGCCCCCGGAACGGGCCCGCATCCGGCGGTCGTCTTCCTGCACAGCTGCTCGGGCTTGTTCAATCGCCGCACAGACAAGATCAACGCGCGAGTTCGATGCCTACGCAGCGCTCGGCTATCTGCTGCAAGGCTCGCCTGACATTCGCGCCGATCGAATCGGCGGCGTCGGCTGGTCGCAAGGCGGCGGCGCCCTTCTCAACACGATCCGCGATTCGAACCCTGTACGGCCCGCGACCTTGCCGCGCGGCGACTTCCGCGCCGCGGTGGCGTTCTATCCCGCGAGTTGCAGACGATCCGCGCAAGGCGCTCAATGGTCCAGTCCCACGCCCCTGCTTTTACTGCTCGGCGGAAAAGACGTCTGGATTCCCCTGCAACCGTGCGAAGAGTTGATGAGTTGACTCGCCACAGGAACGCAGGTCGCGATGTACGTCTACCCCGACGCGTATCACGATTTCGACTAGCCGAACATGCGCGTTCCATGAGGTCCCTGCCTTCACGACCAAAATCGGTGTGGTGCCGATCGAAGGCACCGACCCGGATGCCAGACGTGATGCACAGGAGCGTGTCACGGCGTTCCTGTCGACACCTACCTTCTGGACCGTCCCGTGCGGCGACCAAAGCGAACTAACGGGTCCCTTAAAGCGTTCATCGAAGCTATCCGCAAGGCATTTTCTGTTGACTTCCCTACTGCATGACGCCTAAAATTCGCCCGTCCATATATTTAGGGGCTGATGTCTTGGACCGTAGCAGTTGTCGATCTTCGATCGGATTCATCGCCTGACCTCAGGACATCTGCGCCTCTCTTTTTTTACCAGCCGCCGTCCTGCTGTCAACGCAGACGGCGCACGTCAAAACCGCACGCAGCATGATTCACCCGAGAACGCCTTTGCCTACGTTTCCCGGTAGAGCAGCCTGCGTGTCGATTGCAAAGAAATACTCAACGCGCCCGAATGCCGATCGATCTTCAATCGAAGATTTCGAATTTGAAAGCAAGGCATCGCTAAAAGCTTTCTCGCGCTTTACAAGTCTTTGCGGCTTTTCAATTCCAGCAGCAGTGTCCGTCCGCCGGATTCGATTGGTTCTTTAACAATCGAATGCGACGATGGCCGATGACATCGCGTGTCCGCCAGCGCTTCTGGCGCCGGGCGTGACGCGCATCGTTCACAGTGCATCGTCGTATCGGCCGGCGACGCATTTTCATTCTCTGCAACCGGAGCGCCGTGATGGACTTCAGATTCAATCTCGATCGCACGGCGAATGCGTCTGTATGGCGCGTATTGCCCAATCGATGGGATTTCGTCGCATTCCCCCTCATCATCTGCCTGCTTTCGATGGCGGCGCTCGGCTTCCATCAAACGATGGCGCCGATCTCAACGCTCAAAACGCAGGTCATTTCGCTCGATCCCGCGAATCTGCCCGAGTATGCGATGCGTACCACCACCACATGCGCATGCTTGCCGCAATGGTCGCATCGCTGATTTTCACGCTGACATACGGCACGCTCGCGGTAAAGAATCGCCGCGCGGAAAAGGTCCTCGTGCCGATTCTCGACATTCTCTAGTCGATGCCGGTGCTGGGCTACATTTCCTTTACGGTCACCTTCTTTCTTGCGCTGTTTCCGTCGCGCGTGCTCGGCGCAAAACTCGCCACGATCTTCACGAGTCAGGCGTCGAACATGACGTTCAGCTTTTATCAGTCGCTGCGCACCGTGCCGCGCGATCTGAACGAAGTGTCGCGAGGCTTCCATCTGACCCGATGGCAGCGTTTCTGGAAGGTCGAAGTACTTTTTGCTATGCTGGCCTCCATCTGAAACATGATGTCGATGTCGGGCGGCTGCTGGTTCTTCGTCGTCGCCTCCGAAGCCATCACCGTGGGCAACAACATGATCACCCTGCCGGGTATCGGCGCCTATCTGGCGAAGGCGATCTCGAGCCGCGATCTCCCGCCATCGGCTGGGTGATTCTCGCCATGACCGTCGTGGTCCTGGCTTACGACCAGCTTCTGTTCCGCCCGCTCATCGCCTGGGCCGACAAATTCCGCATGGAAACGACGAGCTCGGGAACCGCGCCCCAGTCCTGGCTGCTGGACCTCATCCGCCGCACGCATCTGATTTACCGCGGGCTCGCGCCGATCGGCACGCTGTTCGCTGCCGCCGCACGCGTTCCGTTCCGTTTTTCGCTTCCGCGTCTGCCGAAGATGGCGAGCGCACGCCAGAAGCCTTCGTCGAAGCTCGGCGATATCGTGTGGTCGATCGTGCTCGTGGTCGTCACCGTGTATGTGGTCTATCGCGTCGTCGCCTATGTGCGGACCGGCGTGACGCTCGACGAAGTAGGCCAATTCGTGCTCGGGCTCATCACGCTGCTGCGAGTCGTCGTGCTGATCGCCATTTCATCGCTAATCTGGGTGACGCTGGGCGTGCTCATCGGCCTGCGCCCCGCACTCGCCGAAAAGATTCAGCCGATCGCACAGTTTCTCGCCGCCTTCCCGGCGAATCTGCTGTTTCCAGTGTTCGTCATCGTCATCGTGCGATTTCATCTGAACGTGGATGGTGGCTGTCGCCGCTGATCGTGCTGGGCACGCAGGGTACATCCTATTCAATGTGATCGCGGGCACCACCGCCTATCCGAACGATTACAAGGAGGCCGCCGCCAACTTTCGTATTCGCGGCTGGCAATGGTGGCGGCAAGGCATGCTGCCGGGCATTTTCCCTCTTACTATGTGACAGGTGCGATCACCGCATCCGGCGGCGCATGGAATGCGGGCAGCGTGTCCGAATACGTACAATGGGGTGACACGAAACTTGCGGCGCTCGCTATATGCGGCGCATAGTTTGGGTGCGTACATTGCGGAAAAACACCGCTGCGGGAAATTTCCCAAAGATCATCGTCGGCATTGCTGTCATGTCCCTGTTCGTGACGATGTTCCACCGCCTACTGTGGCGTCCACTGTACACCTTCGCCGAAGCCCGACTCCGCCTTGATTGAGAGAAGCACGATGAACAAACCAGAAAAAATGTCCGTGCATATGCCGCCCATCGCGCAAGGCACGGGGAAGGAAATTCTGTCGCTGCGCAACGTCTGCCGCGGATTCGACAAATCGCAAGGCAGAAAGCTCGTGCTCGATGACGCCAACCTGACGCTGCGCGAAGGGGAAATCGTCGGGCTGCTCGGCCGCTCCGGATCGGGCAAGTCGACACTGCTGCGTATCATCGCCGGCCTCATCCGGCCGACCAGCGGCGAGGCGACCTACATGGGTCGCCCGCTCGACGGCCCCGCGGAAGGCGTGGCGATGGTGTTTCAGACCTTCGCGCTGTTTCCGTGGCTAACGGTGCTGCAAAACGTCGAGGCCGGCCTCGAAGCGATCGGCGTCGATGCCGGTGAACGACGCAAGCGCGCGCTGGCCGCGGTCGACCTGGTCGGTCTGGACG